>JBBIJS010000347.1:0-2931 GCA_037445855.1 Chloroflexota bacterium
AGCGAGCGCGAACTCGCGGTGCTTCGCCTCATCGATCAAGGTTTATCCAACCAGGAGATCGCCGACCGCTTGGTGGTCGCGGTGAGCACGGTCAAGACGCACATCAACAACATCTACGGCAAGCTCGGCGTTGCGAGCCGCACCCAGGCGCTCGCGCGGGCGCGCGAGTACAAGTTGTTGTAAATGGAACAACCGACTCAAATCCTCATCATCGAAGACGATCCGACCGTCGCGCGCAGCTTACAAGATGGACTGGCGCGCGATGGTTTCGCAGTGACCTGGAAGAACAACGGCGCTGATGGCATTACTTTCGCCCGCGAGGCGCATCCGCATCTGATCATTCTCGATGTGCGCCTGCCGGACGGCTCGGGCATGGACTTTTGCCGGCAGATGCGCCAGCTGGGTCTGCGACAGCCGATCCTCATCCTCACCGTTCAACGCGAAGAGGTGGACAAGGTGCTCGGCTTGGAGATGGGCGCGGACGACTATTTGACCAAGCCGTACAGTCTGCGCGAATTGCTCGCGCGCGTGCGCGCGCTGCTGCGGCGCGCGTACGGCGAATTCTCCTCGACCGAAGCCAATCTCCTCTACGCCGGCGACCTGACCATCGATCTCACGCGCGGGCAGGCGCTGCGCGGCAGACGCGTCCTCGCGCTGACGCCGACCGAATTCCGATTGTTGGTCTATCTCGCGCAGAACCCGCGTCAGGCGCTGACGCGCGCGCAAATTCTCAGCGCGGTCTGGGGTTATGACGCCGAGGTCGAAGACGAGCGCGTCGTCAACGTCCACGTCCGGCGTCTGCGCGAAAAAATCGAGCCAGACCCCAGCCATCCCTCGCTCATCCTCACCGTGCCCGGCATCGGCTATCGCTTCGCCGGGTAATTCTCCCACATTACAAAACTGTAATCCCGCCGCAACCGAACTGAAATCTCCCCATAGTACATTCAAGCCATCTTCTTTGGATGATTGTACGCATTTGTCGCGCGTGCAGCTTGCCCGCAGGCGAACCGCCTACGCCTCACGAGCCGCCTGCGCGACAGGGCTTGCAATCACCAGACCGTGCTGAGGCAGCCAGTGAAACGGTGGATGATTCTTTTGGGAATTGTGTTGGTCGTCGTTGTGATTATCGGCGCAGGTTATCTTGGTTTCCAGAGTTCGCAGCTGCCGAGCAACGCGGCGACGGCGGCTCCGCCCACCGTGGCGGTGGACCGTGGCGATGTTCAGCAGACCATCGATGCGCCCGGGCAGTTGGTCAGCACGCGCGAGGTCATGCTCAGTTCGAGTGCGGGCGGGCGGCTCGCGCACATCGACGTACATCCGGGCGATACAGTGAAAGCGGGCGATGCGCTCGCGCAGATCGACGATGCGGACCTGAAATCTTCGCTGCTCAAGGCGCAAGCCGATCTCGCCAGCGCGCAGTCCGCGTACGACGCCGCGCTCGCCAAGGACGCGCATCGCAACGACCAAATCATCGTCGCGAAAGCCGCGCTCGACAAAGCAGCGATCGATCTGCAAAGCGCGCAGGCAGCGTACGACGTGGTGGCATGGCGCGCCGATATCGCCATGACTCCACAAGCCGCCACGCTGCAAAAGGCGACCATCGATTACCAGTCCGCGCTGGCAAATTACAATCTCACCGCGACCGGCATCAACGACAGCGCGGTCAAGTCCGCCGCCGACGCGTTAGTGGCGGCGCAGCAATCCGTCGCGAATGACCAGCGCATGATCGATCAAGCGAAAATCGTCGCGCCCTTCGACGGAATCGTCCTGGAAGTCCTCGCGACGCCCGGCGCGACCGTCGCCGCCGGCGCGTCGATCATTCATCTGGCAGACCCGAAAGCACTCGAAGCGCGGACGACGGTGACGGAAGAAGACTATCCGGTGGCGCGCGTCGGGCAGACCGCCCAAATCTATTTCGACTCGCAACCCGACATCGTCGTCAATGGACACGTGACGTACATCGTTCCCCTGCGCGATTCCAGCAGCACCAGCCCGGTCTATCCGGTCTACATCGGGCTGGACCAAGTGCCGGTGGGCTTGGCGCCGGGCATGACCGTGGACGCGAAGGTGTCCGTCGCCAAGCGGACGAATGTGCTGCGCTTGCCGCGCGCGCTGGTGCACGCGCGCGCGAACAATACGGCGGACGTCCAGGTGTGGGACCCGGCGCGGCGTCAGACCGAGAATCGCACGATCACGGTTGGTTTGCGCGGCGATCAGTACGACGAGGTATTGAGCGGTTTGAGCGAAGGCGAGTTGGTGGTGAGTCAATAAGATGACTCTTTTCGATACTCTTTTCACCGCGCTGCGCGGCATCGGTAACAATGCACTGCGGACTGCGCTGACGACGCTCGGCGTCATCATCGGCGTGGCGTCGGTTATCGCGACGCTGGCGCTGGGCAATGGCGCGCGCGCGGCGGTGGACGCGAATTTTCGCTTTCTCGGCTCGGACCAAATCCAGATCGACCAAGACCTGCAATTGAAGAACGGACAGATGCAGGCGGTGGGCAAAACGCTGACGTACCAGGACGGTCTCGGTATGCCGGGCGCAGTGCCGCTCGTCGATCGCGCAGAGATGACGGTGAACGGTTCCGCCACGCTGCGCCACGGACGCGAGACGAAACAGCTTGGTTTTCAAGGGACAGATGCGGAGCAACTCCTGGGCGTGATCGCGCAGGGACAAGTGCAGCCGGTCGGCTGGCTTGCAGACAAGCCGCTGACGCCGCAAGCATTCATCGGCGAGGGACGTTTTTACAGTCAAACCGATGTGGTGGACGCGGCGCCGGTGTGCGTGCTCGGCTATCAGACCGCGCAGGACTTGTTCGAAGGCGACGATGCCATCGGCGGAACGGTCTGGGTCAACCGCAAGCAGTGCCAGGTGATCGGCGTGCTGACGCAACTGGAAGCGGTGAACCTGCAAGACCGCATCAACAC
>JBBIJS010000348.1:0-2881 GCA_037445855.1 Chloroflexota bacterium
TGCTCCGTGAACGCGTTGTCCGCCGCGAGTTCGATGTACGTCATCTTCTTCGCGATCGCGGCGATCTCTTCGCGCGCATCGCGCCGCAAGAGCGCCATGTACGCGCCGCGCGCCGCGGTATTGCCGAGAAACTTGAAGCGATCCCACGGCAGGTCGGGCAGCAAGCCCATCTCCACCGCTTTTTCGATGTTGAGGTACTGCCCGAACGAGCCGCCGATCAGCATCTGCTCGACATCGTTCATCGTCATGCCGACGCTCTGCGCCAGCATCACGTACCCCGCGTAGATCGCCGCTTTCGCGCGCAGCAGGTTGTCAATGTCCGGCTTGGTGATCACAATGTCCTTGCCGGACTCGGTCTCGCTCGCCCACGCGATGACGTACTCCGCGCCGTGCTCGCCGGTGCGCACGCGCGGGGTCGGCAGATTCAGATTGACGCTGCCGGCTTTATCGGTCACGCCGGTGATGAACATCTCGGCGATCAAACTGATCAACCCGGAACCGCACACGCCGCGCGGCTTGCCGCCGCCGATGACGCGGATCGTCGGCTCGTACGTTTTCGCGTTGATCCAAATCTCTTCGATCGCGCCGGTCGTCGCGCGCATCCCGTCGTAGACGCCGGCGCCTTCGAACGCCGGACCCGCGCTGCACGCGCAGCTGACGAGCCACTCGCTCGTGCCCATCACCATCTCGCCGTTCGTGCCGATGTCGAGGAACAGCGTGACCTTGTCCGTCGCGTGCGTGCCGCTCGACAAGACGCCGGCAGTAATGTCCGCGCCCATAAAACTCGCGACGCCGGGCAGGCAATCGACCGGCGCGAGCGGATTGATGTTCAGGTTCAATTCCTGCGCCATCACTTGCGGCGGATGGTTGACCGTTGTGATGTACGGCGTCAGGCGAATATGTTCCGGCGGCAAGCCGAGCAGGATGTGCACCATCGTGCTGTTGCCGACCAGCGCCAGCTTGTAAATTTCTTTCGAGTCGATCTTGCGGCGCATCGTCGTGCGCTGAATGAGTTTGTTGATCGTCTCCGCGACGAGCGTGTGTAGCTCGATCAGCCCGTTGCCCTTTGACGCGAACACGATGCGCGAGATCACATCCTCGCCGCGCTTGATCTGCCCGTTGTAATCCGCCGCCGTTTCGATCACTTCGCCGCTCAGCAAATCGACCAGGTACACCGTAACCGTCGTTGTGCCAATGTCGACCGCCGCGCCGTACAGCGATCCCGTCTGATCGCCGGGCAGCACGTCCATCAAGCGCGGACATTCGCCGCCGCGGTCGATCACGGCGGTCACGCGCCACGCGGCGTGCCGCAGCGTTTGGGCGAGCGTTCGCAGCACCGGCAGCGACGCGTACAAGCCGCGCATGTCGCAGCATTTCGCCAGCGCGCGCTCCAGGCGCGCGAGGTCATCGGTGTTATCGGAAATGGTGGGCGGCTCGATCTCAAGATAATGCTTGGTGACAGTCTGGTGCTCGCGCCAATTGTAATCGAACGGGACGCTGACCTTCGCGGCGGTCCTTTCCGTCGTCAGGTGCCGCGTGATTTCTTCCTGCGGCGGGACGAGAATTTCCAGGTCGCTTTCGACGACGGTCTGGCACGCCAGCGCGTAGCCGGCTTCCAAATCTGCCGCGCTCAGGCGCATCGTCGAGCGCCGCCGCGCGTTGCCGCTTTCGACGACGACCGCGCAGCGCCCGCAGCGACCTTGCCCGCCGCACGGTACATTAATGTCGATGCCGGCGATTTCTGCCGCGTCCGTAATCAGCGCGCCGTGTTGTACCTCGACCGTCTTTTCGGTTGGTTTGAAATGGATCTTTTGAGTGGCTATGATAGAACCCCAGATGTCTGATAACAGTAGTCAGTAGTCAGACGATAGCCAGATCAACAGCTGGCATCTGACTACTGACTGCCGGTTACTGACGACTAGATGTTTTCGAACGCTGCTTCGATCGCGCTGGCGGTTGCCTCGTCCACACGCTGCATCCACGCGGACGGTCGCGCGTTCCCGCGGTCGACGATCAGCCGCATCGCCGCGCGCACAGCGATATGTTTAGGACCAACGTTCATGCAGCGCGAATCGGCGCAATCGAGGCAGCGCGCCGCGCTCACCAGAACACTCTGCAAGTCGCCGAGATGGGGAGCGTACATCTCGTGCTCACTTTCTGAACAGACGGAAGACGGAGGACGGATGACCGAAAACCTGCGTCCGTCCTTCGTCATCGGTCTTCCGTCACGGTTTTAGTTTCAGATACGCCGGCACATCCACTGCTTCGCGCGGACCGACCTCGACCTGCCAACCTGCGAGCGACTCTTCGACCTCGCCCATCAACACGGCGACCGCGCCAGGCAACAGGATGCGTTTCTTGCTGATCTTGGATTCGAGGTTCGTCGTCTTGACGGCTTTGGCGATGCGATCGGCGTCGAATTTGCCCGCCGCCCACGCGGTCAACACGCTCATGCCTTCCGCGTCCGCGACGAGCAGCCACGCCGCGAGACCTGCGCCCTCGACTTCGTTCGAGATCGAGAAGTACGTGATCGAGAAATTCGTCGTGACGAGCACCGGCGATTCCGGTTTGGGGCTGTTGATCTCGTACAGACCCGGCAGCACCTGGATCGGTTTTTGCGGATCGGTGTAAATGTTCTGGCGCAGAACGAGCAGCGCGTACGCGCGCGCGGGCGTAAAGTGGTCGAGCACGACAAACCCGGCGTACTTGCTGATGTGCTGCGCGGCGAGCACCGGCTCTTCATCCGGCGACGCAACGCCTTCGCCGGGGAAGGCGATGATCGGGTAGCCGAGCAGACGGAAATTCTTTTTGATCGCGAGGCGGCGAATCTGCGTCGCGAGCGTCAAGGTGTCGAGGAAACCGCGCGCGCCGGGATCAAGCA
>JBBIJS010000349.1:0-2838 GCA_037445855.1 Chloroflexota bacterium
TACGACACGCCCGCACTGTCACGCTCGTCCGCGTCCTTCGCTGTGCCCGGCGCGGTCTGCTCCTCCATCGTCGCCAGCGTCTTGGCAACTTCTTGAATCGCGATGCGCTGCTTGCGGTACAAGTCGCTTTCGCTCAGCGCAAGTTTGTAAGCGATGTCGCGCACTTTTTTGCCTTGGATGACTTTTAATTCCAAGATGTTGTACAGCAGCCACTCGGGCGCGGTGAATGAACGGTCACCGTCCGGCTTCATCGATTCAATTGCGTGCGCGATCTGCGCGCGGAGCGCGCGCACCGGGTTGCCCTCATAGTCCTCCAGCGATCCCTGCACGATGTGGAGTTGCAGCAGTGGATTGTCGGTCAGTTTGGGTCCGCCCCAATAATGATCGAGCGCATCCTTGACCGCGCGATGCAAGTCCGGCGAGTCCACCGCTTCTTCTTCGACGCGCTCTTCCGCCGTCGCGCCGACATAGCGCGGCTTGCCGCGCGCGCGCTGGAGCATTTCGATTTCGCTCGTGATTTCTTCCAGCACGGTGAACACGCCTTGTTGCAGCTGGCGGTCCTCCAGCGCGAGTTCGGCTTGCTCGGTCAGCGCGGCGACCAGTTCGGCTTCGTGCTCCGTGAGATCCGGCGCGGGGCTGCGCGCGGCAACACCCAGTACGCCGATCACGCCCTCGCGCGAACGCGCGCGCAGCCGCCACACCCAAAAGCCATCCTGCACGATAAAGCCGCCCGCCGCGCCATTGCCGCTGCCTGCCGCGTTCGCCAAGTCGGTCGCCGCGAGAAAATGGCGGACCTTCTCACGCGAGCCGACCAGCGTCTCCAGCCGCCAAGCGCTGTTCTCCGACGCCACGACAAAGCCGGTCTGGACGCGCAAGAGGTCGCACGTCGCGGACAGGACATTCTCCAGTAGTTGCCGGAGATCGCTTGTCGTCAGCAGCCGCTTGTCGATTTCCTGAATGCGCGCCAACTCGTCGCGGTCGCCCCAGAAAATAACCCGGTCGATCAGCGGCTTGCTGAGGTTGATGACGAGTTCGAGCGTCACGATTGCCGCGATGACGGTCGCGAACAGAATTGTTTCGCGCGTCAGCCCCAGCCATTTCTCGACGGTCGGCACCGACAACATCAAACCGACGACCGCGGTCGCGACGAGCGGACCGCGCAGCAGATAGTGAATCAGGTTGTGCTTGACCACGCGGTCGGGCGAGAACGCGCCCTGGTACGCGACCGTGTACGCCATCACGACGATCATCAACCCCACGCCGGCTTTTGCTACCAGGTTGAGCAGTAAGACGAGCGGCGGTGAAAATTCCGCCGGGAAGCTGGCGATGATCAGGTAGGGGAATACGCCAAACGCGGGCGCGAGGAACGCGAATGCCAGGTAGGTCATGCGCCGCCGCGTGGTGGACGTCAGGCAGCGATTGCGCGCCTTGCGGATGTTGTAGACGCCCCACGCGGTCAGCGCGAAGAAAAAGAGCGCGAACAGCGGGAAGAGCGGACCGGCGGCAAATTGCGCGGCTTGCGGAAAGAAAAACCCATCGCGCACGATCCAGTTGGTGGTCGCGACCAGCAGGAGAATGGTGCCGCTCGCGAGGTACGCCAGCATCACCGCGACGCGCCGCCGCCGCGAGTACGCATTGGTCGAGCGCAGCAGCGCGTCGGAAAAGTGCATATAGATCGCGGGGATGAACGCGATGCCGATCCACTTGAACTTGAGCCAGATGACCGCATCGGCGAACGATTCCCCAGCGATGCGCTGGAGGAACACGTCGCCGACGTAGATGATGGTGAGAAATGCGAGGAGCGCGGAGAACGAGCGCGCAACGGAGTTTCGGAAATTGCTGGCGGCGAGGTAGAGAAAAAGTGAGAACGAGACAATGATGATCGCCGAGGAGAGAATGATATTCCCCAGCGCAAGCGCGGAGAGAAGCAAATCGTACATAGAGGTTACTGAATGCGCCAAACCCAAATCAGGTAGTAATACGCGAATGCCGCGGCGAACAACAAACTATCGACTCGATCCAGCATGCCGCCGTGACCGGGAAGCAAGTTGCCGGAATCCTTGACGCCGGTCTGACGTTTCATCAACGATTCCGCCAGATCGCCGAACGTACCGGCAACTCCCAGCCCAAATCCAAAGACGGCGGATGGCAGCGCGCCCTGACCCGCGAGCGTTCCAAACACGAGCATCACCACCGTCGCGGCGACGAGTCCGCCGATCGCGCCTTCCCACGTTTTCTTCGGGCTGATGGTGGTGAAGAAGCCGTGTCGCCCAATGCGCGTGCCGACCAGATACGCGCCGGTGTCCGTTGCCCAAACTGTCAAGAGCGCGAAGACCGTCCAGGTCAAGCCGTTCGGCAGCGCGCGGATTTGAATCGCAAATGCGCCCAACCAACCGACGTACAGCGCGCCCGCGAAGGTCAGCGCCCAACTGGCGATCCAATCGTCCTCGCGCCAGAAGATCGCCAACACTAGCGAAAGGAGCAGCGCCGCGGCGATGATTTCGTTCAGCCAACTGTTCGCGCCCAAGATCGGCTTGAGCGATGGATCGGAATGCGCGAACGCGTTGAACAACAGCAGCTCGATGAGGCCAAGTCCCAGCAGCGTGATCGGGCGATGGTTGGCGCGCTGCGCCATCTGGAAGAATTCTGATCCGGCAATCAGCAGCGCGATAGAGATGACCGCGAAAAAAGCGAGTCCGCCAAAGTACACGGACCCGAGGACGATGGGGATGAGGATGATGGCGCTGATGAGGCGGATTTTAAGCACGAATCTTCTCGAAGCGACTAGGAGTTTGTCGGAGAACCCCGTAGCATAGCCGCTTGTCGGCGTTCTCGCCG
>JBBIJS010000350.1:0-2830 GCA_037445855.1 Chloroflexota bacterium
TCGCGCCCTTGATGTTCGGATGCCAGATCGGTGTGAGCCATTTCAAGCCGGGCCAACGGTGCGGGTATTCATTGTGCAGATAGATCGCGACCTGATGCTTGTCGCCAAAGCGCGGCTTGCCGAACGCATCGACGCCAACGATGCTCTTGACCTTGAAGGTCACGACATACTTTTCCGGCGGAAAGCCCGGTTTGGGATCGACGACCTCAAAGTCGATCAGGTCGCTCTGCGCTTTGAGTTCCAAGAGCTTGTCGTAATCGGCTTTGAGCCGGCGAAAGCGCGGGCTTTCGTTCACGAGCGAACGCGCGCCGGCGGTCACATCCGCCGTAATCATCAACCGATCATTCGCCGGCACGCCGGCTTCCTGCAAGGTTTCCGATTCGCGCAGCTCGCGTCCCAGCGCCTTGCTGTCTAGCCGATAACCCATCGGGCGGCCATCCGGTCCGGTCGTCGGCAACTCCAGCGCGGTGATGAGTTCCGGCAGGAGTTCGCGGATCGGCGCATCGTCCGGCACTTGGGCAGTCCGCGCGCCGCCGGCGGGTAAAACGACTGTCACACTCAGATCAGGCATGAGTCCTCCGGGATTGGAAGATAGATGTTGGAGATGGGAGGTTGGAGTTGGCGGCGATGATCTAACATCCAACTGCCATTACGTATTCAGATGCGGCACCTGGCATTTACCGGTGATTGACCAGCAGTCCGCGTGGTGCGGCGTGCCGCAGACCGCGCATACGCGGACGCCGCGTGGATCGTTCCGTTTCACGATGTCGAGGCAGTACGGGCAGCGGTCTTCGATCACACCGACGACGCGCAGACCCTCGTTGGTAGAGCGGCGGCGCAGCGCGGGCGCATGTAACTTGGGTAGACGGCGGCGTTTGATCCGTGGCGCTGGCTCGCGCGGGACGCCGGGCGCTGGCGCGCGCGGCAGCAGGGTTGGCCGCGCATCCCACAAGCGTCTGGCGTTTTGAAACGGCGCGCGAATCATCCGGAGTAATCGACCCGGCAGCCATAGAAACGCGTGACCCAGCGTTTCAAAAAACCGCGCCAGCGCTTCGAGCAAGAATTGCGGAACGCGCCAGCCCGTTTGCAGAAAAGGTCTCGTCCAGCCGGGCCACATCCCGCCGATCAGCCCGACAATCGCCAGCAACCATTCCATGTTCCAAATCAGCGCGCCGGTCGCGTTGACTAGCTGAATGGCGTCGAGTCGCTGTTCAGCCAGCCCCCATCCCAGACCGAGCGGCATTCCCAGGGCGACGATCAGCAGCGCCGCGAGCAAGCGCGCCGCCTTGTGCCACGCGCGGACGAGCACGTTGAAGAGCAATCCAACAAACAGGCTGCCGAAGAATGCCGCCGGCAGCGCCGCGCCGACGATGGCGATGGTGGAAAGTTGCGCGTTGACGCGCACCAGGAGGATGCCCAGCGCGAAACCCCACGCCGCGCCGATCACGAGACTCTGCGTCAAGCCGATTCGAAATCCCCAATTCACACGCGGGCGGCTGGTCATCTTATTCGTTTGTCCAGCCGCGCGGCGGCGGTTGGTGGAGATACCGCGCTCGCGCGCAATCTGAGCATCCATTTCCATTTTCAACGACCAACATTTCTCACGACGACTTTTCTGCGTGCAACACCACGCGGGAGCGGGCTGGCGCGGCGGGGATGATTTCGTCCGGCATCACGTCGCCGAGTTTGATCTGCGGGCGCGTGTGGAGCCGCACGCGCGCGGCGCGGGGCGCACGCGCGCCGCCTTCAAAGTGCGCCCAGTGCAGCGCGTCTGGCAAGTCGCCGGTGAGTTCGAAGAAACGGTACTCAGCCTCGTTCCGCGCGCGGACAATGTGCAGCGGCGGGACGCCGATGCCCAGCAGCGTGCGGTTCAGGAACGGTTCATTGCCGGTGACCACGTGCGCCATATGAACTTCGCGCAGTTCGCCGCAGCCCGGGCACAAGCCGTCATTGTAGTCGACCTGCGAGATGGGCTTGAACACTTCCGTGACCGTTTCGCAGCGGTGGCATTCCAGACGCGTGACGATCTCTTGATCGAGTTCGATGATCGCGTCCGCGCCGAGCGCGTCGCGCGCAATCCGCAGCATCTCGCCCACCGTCGTCGTCATCGCTTTGTGATCGGCGAGTTCGGTGATGTCGCCGTACAACCAATGGCTCTCGCAGTTTGCGTCCGGCGTGTACGCGGTGGTGTGAAATTCGTTCGTCAGTCCGTTGACGTGCGTCACCTGTCCCGCGTTGACCGGCAAGTTGTGAATCAGTTTCAGCGCTTCCTGCGCTTGCATCCCGCCGACAATGCCAGAGATGGTCGGCGTGGTCGGCACTTTGCCAAGCAAGATGTTTTGCCGCGCGAGGAGCGGGCACGAGTACCGCAGCGACATTTCGCGGCGCGCCTGCTCCGTCAGCGTACATTCGTAGCACGCGCCTTTGCCTGGCACGAACACGCGCACGAGTCCGAACAGTTCCTGGATCGCACCATCGACCCAGGACTTGTTGAGCCGGTACGCAAAGCGGTTGATCGACAGGCGCGCTTCGCGATTGTCGAGGCAGCCGATGATCGCGTCCATCCGGCGGAAGATGCCAAGCCCAAGCGCGGTGTTCACATCGCCGTGAAAGTACTGGACGTGCACGTCGGGGTTGAGTTCCTTGACGCGCCGCGCGGCGACCGCGGCTTTCTTCTGTCCGTTGTCCTCCGCGCGGAACAAGACCGAGCGGCTGAGGTTCGCGGCTTCGATCGTGTCGAAATCGACGATGAACAAATTGCCGACGCCCATCAGTGCGAGATTCTTGAGCACCTCGTTGCCGAGCGCGCCCGCGCCGACGACCAGCACGC
>JBBIJS010000351.1:0-2817 GCA_037445855.1 Chloroflexota bacterium
GTCAAGATCGAAGGCAACGCGCTGCATCCGATCAACCAGGGCGTCTGCTGTCCCAAGGGTCAAGCCGCGCTCGAAGTGCTGTACAGCCCGGAACGATTGCGCGGACCGATGCGCCGCGACCGCGCGAGCAACACGTGGACGTCCGTTTCCTGGGACGACGCGTTGAACCAGGTCGCATCGACGCTAGGCGCGCTGCGCGCGAGCGGCAACGCGCACACGCTGGCGCTGTTGTTCGGCGAGACGCGCGGGCAGATGCGCGCACTGATCCAACGATTCCTCGCGGCGTACGGCTCGCCCAACGCGATCGAGCTGGGCGACACCGACGCGCAGGCGGCGCGGCTGGCGATGTTTCTGACGCAAGGCGTGAATGTGCCGCCGGCGTATCAATGGGACCAGACGCGCTATGTGCTGGCGTTCGGCGGAAGCTTTCTGGAAGCAAACCAACAACTCTTGTCCACGCTCTCCGGCGTCGGCTATATGCGGCGCGGCACGCCGCAACGCGGCAAGTACGTCGTCGTCGATCCGCGTTTTTCGGTCAGCGCGGCAAAGGCGGACGAATGGATTCCGATCCGCCCAGGCACGCTCGGCGCGTTCGCGCTGGGCATCGCCTACGTGATGATCAAGAGCAATCTCTACGACGAGAAATTCGTCCGCGATTTTACGTTTGGCTTTGACGATTTCGTTGACGACCAAGGCGCGACGCATCGCGGCTTGAAAAACTGGGTGCTCTCCGAATACACGCTCGACCGCGTCGAAGCGATCACCGGCGTGCCGTCGGGAACGATCGCGCGGCTGGCGGGCGAATTTGCGACGAGCCAGCCCGCCGTCGCCGTGCTGCCGACCGGTCGCACCGCGCTTGGCAGCGGCAACGCGCTCGCAAGCGCGATGGCGATTCACGCGCTCAACGCGCTGACGGGCAACCTCGACGCGCCCGGCGGCGTCATCGTTCAGCGTTACCCGCTACTGACGCCGTTCCCTCCCTTCACGCCCGATGCCGCCGCAAAAAATGGCGCGGCGATGGAACGCATCGATGGCGCAGGCACTGCCGATTTCCCGGCGGCGTTGTCGCTGCCGCAAACGTTGGCGGAGCGCATCGCGGCGAAAAAACCCTACGCGCTGAACGCGCTGTTCCTCGTCGGCGCAAATCCGGTTTTCGATTTGCCGGACGGTCAGTCGTTGGCGGATGCGCTCGAGCGCGTGCCGTTCGTCGTCAGCTTCGCGTCCACGCTCGACGAGAGCGCGGCGCACGCCGATTTGATCTTGCCGGCATCGACGTTTCTGGAATCCTGGAGCGACGAGTACGTGCAGGGCACGGGCTTTCCCGGCTTGACGCTCGGTCAGCCGGTCGTGTCGCCGCTGTACGACACGCGCGGCGCGGGCGATGCGCTTCTCGCGCTCGCGCAAAAGATCGGCGGCAGTGTCGCGGCGGCGTTACCATTTGCCAATTATCAAACTCTGCTGAGGTATCGCGTCACCGGCTCAGGGATCAACTGGGACGACTTGGCGAAGAACGGCGCGTGGTCGCAGATGGTGTATTTCAACGCGACGCCGGGCAGCCAGGTGTGGAATACGCAGGTCGTCGGCGCGGATCGCGTGAACGCGCCGCGCGATGGACGATACGATTTCTTTTCGCGCGAGTTGTTCTACGCGCTGAAGAACGCGGGCGCGTCGCCGCGCGACCAAGACGCGCTGCCGCATTTCGATTTGCCGGCGGAGACGGCGAGCGCAACCGAATTTCCGCTTTTGCTGACGCTGTACGAAACGATGACGCAGCCGCGCGGCTGGGGCGGCATCGTGCCGACGCTGGAAGAGATTTACGGCTTGCAGGATGGCACGCGCTGGGACAGTTGGGTCGAGTTGAATCCGCAGACCGCCGCCGCGCTGGGGATTCGGGACGGCGATCTCGTGTGGGTCGAATCGCCGCGCGGCAAGCTGCAGGCGCGCGCGAAATTGTTCCAGGGTCTTTGGCTGAACGCCGTCGCGATGCCGCTGGGACAGGGACGCCGCACGCGCATCGCGTGGGGGCGCGGTTCCGCCGGCGACGAACGCATCGGCGTAGACCCGTTGACCATCGCCGCCAACGGAACGGACAAGTGGTCGGGACTGGGCGCGTTCGCGACGCGAGTAAAGGTATACAAAGTCTGACGGAGGACGGATGACCGAAGACGGAACAAGTCCGTCGCCCGTCGTCCGTCATCGGTCTTTCGGAGTTTGCGTGATGCCTCGCTGGGGAATGGTGATCGATCTGGACAAATGCAGCGCGTGTCAGGCGTGCACCGTCGCCTGCCGTATGGAAAACAACACGCCCGTCGCGGGACCGGCGCAAGCAGCGCAGGGACGCGCGATCCTGTGGAACGAAGTGATCCCGTCGGTGGAAGGCGAATACCCCAACGTCAAGATGCGTTTTGTCCCGCGCCCGTGCATGCAGTGCGACGATCCGCCGTGCGTCAAGGTGTGTCCGGTCCAGGCGACGTACAAGAACGAAGACGGCATCGTCCTCATCGACTACGATCGCTGCATCGGCTGCCGCTTTTGCACCGTCGCGTGCCCGTACACCGTCCGCTATTTCAACTGGTTCGAGCCGCAGTGGTCGCCGGAACTACGCGCGCATCTGAATCCCGATCCTGAAGTCGCGCCGCGTCCCAAAGGCATCGTCGAGAAATGCACGTTCTGCATCCAGCGGCTGCACAAAGCCAAACAGGCGGCGCAGGACGCGGGACGCGTCTTCCAAGCGTCGGACTATGTGCCCGCGTGCGTCGAAACCTGCACCGAGCGCGCGCGCTACTTTGGCGACTTGGATGATCCGACGAGTCTGGT
>JBBIJS010000352.1:0-2812 GCA_037445855.1 Chloroflexota bacterium
TATCGTTGATTCAGAACGAATTTGACGACTTGGGTTCGAGCCACACCGAAGAGTTCATTCTTGTCGTTGAACACCATCGCGGAGGGCGAAACATCCGGCTTGAATGTATCGAGGTATCGGCCGTTTGAATCGAAGACTTCAATTCCTGGGTTATCGGAAACGAAGATGCGGCTCTGATTGTCCACCGCGATCGCTTGCGGAAAGCTGAACTGCCCCGGCTCATTGCCGGCGCTGCCGAATTGGTTGACGAACTTGCCTTCCGGCGTGAACTTGAAAACGCCATGCTGGAACGAGCCGCCGAGCGCGTAGAGGGTTCCCAATCCATCGACCGCGAGCTGGGTTTCCAATTCCGGATCGCCGGTCTGATTGCTGATGATGCCGCGGATGACTTGGGTCACTTTGCCATTCGCGTCAAAGCGCACCAGATCATCGCGGTGTCCTTGCACCGAAGTAATCACGCCGAACTGCGCTTCGTACCACATCGCGAGCAGTCCGCCATCCGCGGTCAGCGCGATCGAATCAAAGCGATTGCCCTCCGGGTATTGGAGCGATCCTAACGCTTTGCCGGTCGCGCCCTCGACGCGCATGATCTCGCCGTCGGCGACGACGTAGACCGTCCCTTGGCGGTCCGCCGCGAGCGCGCGAATGATCGACTTGGAATTGCCCACCTTCCACTGCGTGGTGTACTTGCCGGTGGAATCGAAAACCTGGACGCGCCCGCCGGTGTAATCGCCCACGTAGATGTTGCCCGCCGCGTCCAGCGCGATGCTGCGCGCGTCGGTGAACAGCCCCGCGCCGGTGCCCTTGTCGCCAAAGCGCATCACGGCGGAGGCAAATCCCGGCGTCGGTGTGGGCAGCGGCGTGTTCGTCGGACGCGGCGTGATCGTCGGGACGCGCGTGGACGTACTATCGGCAAGCGCCGCCAACGGATTCTTGCCGTCACCAGAAAACGGATGACTCGCCAAGAAAAAAGCGAATCCCACGATCACGATAACAATTCCGATGATCGCGACCGCGACGCAACCGCCGACATTGACGCCGCTTTGAGAAACCGCGACCGGGGTTGTTGCGATTGTAGCGCTGCTGATCTGCACCGGCTTGCCGGCTGCCAACGCCTCAACCGCGTCCTTGGCGTCTTTCAAGCCAACGTTGAACGTCGTGCGATAAAGTTTGATCGCTTCGATCTGGTTGCCGGCGCGAACCAATTCCGCAATATCGCGCAGCTTGCCCGGCTGTAACATCGCCGAGCCGTCCGTGCCGGCGGAATGATCGCGCAACTCTTCCGGCACGATCACGGAGTTGTTGCAGAATGGGCAGCGGATCGTCGGCGCGCTGCCACCGCTATAGTCAAGCGGCGCGCCGCAATTAGGGCAATTGAAATTTTGAGCCATTGATATTCCTTATGGCCGGCATTTTTGTTTTACCGCTCCACCATCGGCAAGTACTCGCGCGGCGAAGACGCACCGGCAGTTGATATGGGAAGCACGGCGAGCGTGACGGACGACGCCGGAAAGGTCGCACTAAAACCTGCCGCGCTCACCGGCTGATCCGGTTGTCGCACGATCGCGCTGAGATTCCCCGCGCTGTACCGGAAAACCTGCGCGCTCGTCGCCGGCGAAAAGCCGGTCAGCGCGACACTCGTCGTCAGCGCGCCGCTCGTCTTGTTGATGGCGATCAGCGTCAGCGCGCTATCGCCGCTACGCTGCGCCGCGTAGATCGCTAGTTGGTCTTGATCGGTGCTCGCTGCGCTGACGCTCACATCGCCAAACGTTTTGCCCGCGCCATCATAATTGCGATACAGCCGGAACGCAAACGCGCCGGGCTGCGCCGACGTTGGCGGGTCCCAGAGCGCGGCAAGATCGACCGCTTCGCGCCCAAAGATGCCAAGCACGTCCGCTTGCGCGAGCGCGCCGTTAATGTTGTCCAGCGCGCCCCAGTTGTATTCGCCAATCGCGATCTTGGTGCCGGGATAATTGTTGTTGACCCAATCACGCATCCGCGGAATCAGCCGCACGTCCGGACCATCCGCCGTTTGCGCGATCCAGCTTTCATCCGCGTACGTTGGGTCCCAGAGCGAACGCGTCGAGCGGAGGCGAAGCGCCTGCGTGTTGGCGTCCCCGGCAGGTGAGAGCGTCACGCCGGGCGCTTGCGGGTAGTAATGCAAATCGAAGTAATCGAGAACGCGCGTCCCGTTCGTCTGCTCGTACGCGTGCATTTGCTGCAAGTACCAAGCCACAAATGGAACATTTCCGTGCGCCGCGCGGTCAGAAATGCCTACCGCGCTGTCGAAGTACGCGCTCCACCCCCACAGCACGGGACCCAGAATTTTTGCGCTCGGGTCGGCGGCTTTGATCGCGGGCGCGTATTGATAGGTGAGGCTGCGGAGTTCGTCGTAGCTCGTCGGGTTGGGATGCACGTCGCGGTGCGTGCTGTTCCACAGCATCGGCTCGTTGTCGAGGTCGTAGAACAGCACGCCGCCGTTCGCCGCGGTGTTGTATCGCGAAATGAAATGCTGAACCCATCCCGCGTCAAACGACTGTGTGATCGCCACGCTGGTATCAAGCGGATCATTCCCGGTAATGTTCGTGGCGTTGTGGACACCATTTCCGCAATCTGTGTTGTACGGATCAACCGAATCTTGCGGACCATATTTCTTGACGCTAAAACCACACCGCGTGACCTTATCCTTCGGCGTCCAGCCGATGAGCGGCATCGTCATAATTGTTTTTGCGCCTGCGCCTCGATCTTTATCGACAAATGCATCCGTCTCCGAACCTCCCGGAGTATTGTTCGGTATGTTCTCAAAGTACCA
>JBBIJS010000353.1:0-2803 GCA_037445855.1 Chloroflexota bacterium
AGCGCCCACCGCGTTGACTATTCATTTGACTCGTGCTAATATCGCGACGTTTGATTCTGCCACGCTCTGATCGAGGAGCCGGATGTCTTCCTCCCCCAATCCGCCGCGCCTTCCCGCGCATATCTACGGACTGCACGACCTCGGCGGACAAGACCGCATCGCGAGCGCCAGCCGAACGGGCTGGCTGCTCGACTCGGTCGACCTCAGTTCGCAGAGCGCGTTTGATTATTCCGCGTCCGCGCCCGCCGGCGGCGGCGTCCTGGTTCGCCTGAACCACAGCGCCGGCGACGCGGGAACGCTTCCGCTTTCCTATCACTACGCTGAGTTTGCCGCGCGCTGCGCCGCGTTCGTGCGGGATTCGCGCGGCGCGCGCAGCTGGATCATCGGCGATGAGATGAACACGAACGCCGCGCGTCCCGAGTTCCCCGACGGCGTGCGCGAAGTGATCTCGCCGCAGAAGTACGCGCAATGTTTTTCGAAATGCCGCGCCGCGATCCGAAACGTGCCGGGTCATGCGCACGATTGGGTCATCCCCGGCGCCGTCGCGCCGCACAACGCAGAGACCGGCGACTGGGTGCAGTACCTCGTCGACACTCTGAATCTGCTGGGGAAGCAAGCCGACGGCATCGCGCTGCACTGCGGCACGCACGACTTTAACGCCGATCAAATCGGCAGCGACGACATGATGGACACGCCGTTCAAGAATCGCCATTTCAACTTCCGGGCGTATCGCGATTTTCTCACCGCGCTGCCCGAGTCCTTCCGCGCGCTGCCGGTCTTTATCACCGACGCGCATCCCTTCGCCGGGTGGCAGAATTCGAATATCGGCTGGATTCAAGCGGCGTATGCGGAGATCAACGCGTGGAACGCCAACGCGGCGCATCAGCCCATCCAGGCGCTCATCCTCTCTCGCTGGCAAACGCGCGACCGCGCTGAATGGGGCATTCAGGACAAGCCCGCGCTCCTCTCCGATTTCCAAGCCGCGCTCGAGGCGGGCTATCGCGCGCGCTGGGCGAGCGGATTAGCGCTGCCGCTTGATTCAGCAGAACTGCCGGCGGCCGCACCGGAATATCTCGTCGAGTGGGGCGAGACGATCCGCGTGCCCGCTAACACGATGGAGGCGGACAGCGCGCTGATCGGGCGCGTGATCGTCGCGAACAAAGGCAGCCAGACCTGGCACGCGCGCCGCGCAAATCCGGTCCGGCTCGGCTATCGCTGGTACAACGCGCAGAGAATCGAAACGCCGGTAGCGCCGTACGCCGGCAATTTCTCGATGACGCGCAATGTAGCGCCCGGCGGCGCCGCCACGTTCGAGCATGTTGAATTGCGCGCGCCGCGGACACCCGGCACGTATACGCTCAAGTGGGATATAGTGCTCGAAGGGATCACCTGGTTCAGCGCGCGCGGCAGCCCCGCGCTGGATGTGCCAATTGAGGTCATCCCCGCGCCGCCCCGGCCGCCGCCACCCGCAGCGCCGGAATGGCGGGTGGAATTTATGGCGCACGACACGCCCGTCAGCGAACGCGCCGGGCAAACGATCCGCGTCAATTTGCGACTCAAGAATTCCGGCGCGGGCGCGTGGTCGCAAGCGGGCAGCCATCCCGTTCACGTCGGCTACAAGTGGTTCAACGCGTCGGGCGATCCATCGCGGGAGGTGAAAGACCAGCGAACGGCGCTGCCCAGCGACGTCCTGCCGGGGCAACCCGTCGACCTCGGGGTGATCCTGATAGCGCCCACGACGCCCGGCAATTACCGTTTGCATTGGGATCTGGTCGTGGAGGGGATCACATGGTTCGCGGATTCGGGCAACGCGCCGCTGATCGTCCCGGTCATTGTGACCGCGCTGCCGGTGGACGTGAGCGGCTGGCGCGCCGAGGCAAGCTCGAACTCACTGCAGGTCGCGCACGCGCTGGATGGCGATCCAAGAACATTTTGGGACAGCGGTGCGCCGCAAGCGCCGGGAGAGTGGTTTCGCCTCAACCTCTCCGCGCCGCGCCTGATCGACGGCGTCCAATTCCTCAGTCCCGGCAAAGGGTATCCCGCCGGCTATGCGCTGCGCGCGTCGCGCGATGGCAAAATCTGGTCGGAATTTACGCGCGTCGCCGCGAAAAATGTGAATGACGTGCTGGCGATCTTCGCGCCGGCGCACATTCAGTACCTGCAACTCGATTTGCTCGCGCCCGCGCGAGCCAGCTGGATGATTTCCGAAATTCTGGTCCATTCCGCGGCGGCGTGGACGGCGAACGCCAGCCACAACGCGCCCGCGGCGCAGCAGGCGATCGATCACCGCGCGGACGCCGCCTGGTCGAGCAGCGCGGCGCAAACGGTCGGGATGTGGTTCCAAATCGACCTGGGTCGCGTCGAAACAGTGAGCGGCATCCGGCTAGAGGCGCGCGCGGACGAAAGCCCGGTGAATTATCGGATCACGACGTGGAATGCGAGCGCGAGTCGCTGGCAAATTGCGTGCGAGGTGACGAACAACCACGCGCCGATCGACGTGGCTTTTGCGGCAACGCAAACGCAGTTCATCAACATCCAGCTGCTTGCCGCGAGCGCGCAGCCCTGGACGATTCAACGCGCGCACGTGGTTCGCGAGATGGAAACGTGGCTTGGACCTATGACCGCGCGCTAGACCTGCGCCGGACCGAAAATACGAAGCGGGCAATCGTCGTGTGACGATTGCCCGCTTCGTTTGCAGGACAAGCAGTTCGCTCAGGCAACTGCTCCGCTCAGTTTGAAATCAGAACGCGCATCTCGCACGGCGTCCCAAAATTGCCGTCCTTTTGCACGATGACGAGCCGGA
>JBBIJS010000354.1:0-2796 GCA_037445855.1 Chloroflexota bacterium
ATTCTCTCTCCCGATCAGGAGAGCGAGAAGTTCAAATGCCCGAACTATCTGCCTTTCTGCAAGCCAACATCATACCGATCTACTTTCTCTACGGACTGTCACATTTTGTCATTGGCATCGCGGTCGCATTGGAAACCGGGCGCGCTAGTCAACTCCGCATCTCCCGCGCGCTGCCGTTCCTCGCCGCGTTCGAACTGATGCACGGAATCAATGAGTGGATCGAAATGCTCTCGATGATCTCGCAAGAGATTCCAACCGTCGCGCGCGAACCGGAATGGGCGGCGATCATCAAGCTGGGCTGGCTGGCGGTCTCGTTCTTCTTCCTGTTCCTCTTCGGCGTCCGCTTGCTCAATCAACTGGCGACCGAACCCAAGCCGTGGCTGCGGTTGCTGCCCGTCATCTCGTTCGGCATTTTCTTCCTGGGCGCGGCGGAGATGCGCCTCTTTATGCCGCCCAATTCTTTCGCGGCGAGCGGCGAGCTAGGCGATTTGTGGATCGGGTACAGCATTGGACTGCCCGCGGCGATTACTGCCTGCCTCGCCTTGCTCGCCCAGCGCCGCGCGTTCGTGCTGGAAAATATGCCGCAGTTCGGACGCGACCTGGTCGGCGCGGCGTTGGCGCTGGCGTGGTACGCGGCGCTCGATCAAATCGTCGGCGTCAAGTTGCCGTACTTTATCTCGCCCTTCATCAACAAAGACGCGTTCCTCGCCCTCACCGGCGTGCCGGTGGAGCTGGCGCGCATCGCCGCGATCGTCGTGTTCGCGTTCTTCATCATTCGCACGATGCGCGTGTTCGAGGTGGAGTACGCGCGCCGCTTGGAAGCCGCGAACCGCGCGCGCTTCGCCGCGCAGGAAGAAGCGACGCGCGAACTCTCGGTGATGTTCGAAACCTGCCGTATCCTCGGCTCGTCGCTCGACGTGCATCAACTGACGCAAGACGCGATCCAGAAGATCGTGACGCAGCTCGATCCGATGATCGCCGGGATGATCTATCTGCACGACCCGGCGGAGCACACGCTGGCGCTGCGCGCGCACGCGGTGCGTGATGAGCGCTTTACGCTCACGCCGATCGAAACCGCTGCTGCCACGCGCGTCGCGCAACAAGCGTTTGAGACCGTCAGCATCGCGTATGAGACCGCGCCCAAATCCGACGCGTCGATCATTGCCGTGCCGCTGTTGGCGCACGATCAGACCGTCGGCGCGCTGTGCCTCGTGCACCGCGCCGCGTTTTCAAACTACGCGGTGATCCAAACGCTGGCGCGGCAGCTCGGCATCGCGCTGGAAAACGCCTGGCTGTACGAGCAGATGCAGGAAAAGGAGCAACTGCGCGGGCAGCTGCTCGAGCGCGCGGTCGCCGCGCAGGAGGAGGAGCGTAAGCGCATCGCGCGCGAGCTGCACGATGACACCGGGCAGACGCTGACCGCGCTCGGTGTCGGTTTGGGAGGCGTGGAAGAGACCCTCGCGCAGAATCCGGAACTCGCGCAGTACCAAATCGCCGAACTGAAACTGATGACGATGCGCGCCATCGACAACCTCCGCCAGTACATCTCTGATCTCCGCCCGTCGGTGCTGGACGATATGGGGCTGGTCTCCGCGCTGCGCTGGTTCGCGCGGCAATACTCCGAGCGCGCTGGCATTGAAATCAGCGTCGGCGTCATCGGCGCGAAACGCCGCTTGCCGTCGCGCGTCGAGACGGTCTTGTTCCGCATCGCACAGGAGGGCGTGAACAATATTGTGCGCCATGCCCGCGCGACCCGTGCGCGGCTGCAATTCGAATTTGGCGCAACCGGCGTGACCTTCACCATCGAAGATGACGGCAGCGGCTTTGTCGTCGATCAAGTGCTGGGCGCGCAGCTGGAACGGCGCGCGTGGGGCTTGCTCGGCGTGCAGGAGCGCGTCGCGCTCGTCGGCGGCAAATTCAAGATCGATTCCGAACCGGGGCGCGGGACGAAATTGACTGTGGAGATTCCGGTCGTCGAAGAGCCGGTGCGGATTGGGACGCCGGCGAACACAGACAAACGCTGATTTGTTGTTTTCAGTCTGTGTTCATCTGGGTCAATCAGTGTCCAACTTCAGGAGGCAGGGGTTGCCTAAAATAAGGCTGTTAATGGTGGACGATCACGCGATCGTCCGCGCCGGCTTGCGGATGCTGCTGCAAGCGCAGCCGGATATGCAGATTGCCGGCGAGGCGGAGACGGGCTGCGACGCCGTCGCGAAAGCGAAGGAACTTGCGCCCGACGTCGTGCTGATGGACATTTCGCTCCCGGACATCGACGGCTTTGAGGCGACGCGGCAGATCAAGCGCGCGCTGCCGGACACCGCGATCCTCGCGCTGACGATGCACGAAAGCGACGAGTATTTTTTCAAGATGCTCGACGCGGGCGCGTCCGGCTACGTGCCGAAAAAAGCCGCGCCGACCGACCTGGTTTCCGCGATCCGCGTCGTGCACGAGGGTGGCGTGTTCCTGTATCCGTCCGTCGCCAAGGCGCTCGTGCGCGATTACATGGGACGCGTCGCGGAAGGCGGCGAGCGCGAAACGTTCGACGGGCTGACCGACCGCGAGCAACAAGTGCTCAAGCACATTGCGGATGGTTTGACGAATCAAGAGATCGCGGACAAGTTGACGATCAGCATCAAGACGGTCGAGCGGCACCGCGCGAACATCATGGGAAAACTCAACCTGCACAGCCGTACGGAATTGGTCAAGTACGCGATTCGCAAGGGGCTGATCGACGTAGAGGGTTAGTACCTATCGAATGAAATGTTTGCACAAAAAGCAAAGATCTTGAACCGCAAA
>JBBIJS010000355.1:0-2792 GCA_037445855.1 Chloroflexota bacterium
CCGCCTTCATCAAATTGCGCGCCATCGGTTTGCCCATCACGCCGAGTCCGATAAAACCGATTGTGTCCATCGAGTTTCTCCATAGACCTGCCAGGTGTTCAGAGACCTGTCAGGTCTCGTTTCCACGCCGCGGGCACGCGGCGCGTGTAGACGATTTCCTTCGCGCCGAGGAACGCGGCAAGGTCTTGAATCGCGTCAACCACCGCGCGTGCGGCGGCTTTTGGCGCGTCGCGTTCGGCGTAGACCGCGTTGACCGTCAGCCGCGCGTTCGCGCGATCCATCGTCGGATCGATGCGACCGATCAGCCGGTCGCCGCGCAGAATCGGCAGAACGTAATAGCCGTACTTGCGCTTTGCTGCCGGCGTGTAGATTTCGATCGTGTAATCGAAATCGAACAGCAAGCGCGTTCGCGCTCGGTCGCAGATGAGATTGTCGAACGGTGAGAGGAGCGTCGTGCGCGGCTGCCAATCGCGCGTCAAGTGTCCAAGCAGCGGCGCGTCATCGGCGTGGATGTACCAATCGCCAGGCAACACGCCGCCGTCTGCCACGATCTGCACGCGCTCAATGCGACTTTCGTTTTCCAGTTCCGCAAGGACGTTCGGCAAGCTCGGATAGCGTCCGCGAGTAAAGTGCTGCGAGATCTGCCGCGTGGTTGCGACGCCCAGCGCGCGCAGCGATTGCTCCACCGCGCGGCGGGCGATCGCGCGTTCGCCCCATTTCTCGCGCGGCGTCCATGCCGGCAGCACACGCTCCGTCAGGTCCCACGTTTTCTGTAACCCGGCGCGTCCGGCGACCATGATCTTGCCTTGCATCCAGAGGAAATCCAACATGCGGCTGACGTTGCGTCCGGAAGTCCAGCCGGTCGAGACCCACGCGCGCGGCGCGATGCCGTCTTCCGCCAACTCGCGCGCGGGCAGCGGACCGTCGCGCCGGATGCGCGTAAGAATCGTGCGGCGCAACGCGTCGTTGTCCGCGATCCATTGGCGCACGCGTCGGTCCCACGGCGAATCGTCGGTCGCATAGTTTCGCATCAGCGCGTGGTAAATCGGATAATCTTCGGTGAGGACGATCGACGCGCAGTGCGCCCAGTACTCGAACAGCTTCCGTTCGCGCCACAAGAGCGCGTCGAGATGCGCGGGATCGTACGCGCCGAGCCGGCTCCACAGCACGAGCAGTGGGCTGCGCGCAACCGCGCTGATCGGATCGATTTGCAAACAGCCGAGGTCGCGCATCACGTCCATGATGCCGCGCGCGTCCGGCGTCGCGCGTTCGCCGGCGAGACGTTGGCGTGTGATCGCTAGACGGCGCGCTTGGGTAGAGGTGAGAGTGCGAAGGCTCATAATTTGGACACAGACGAACACTGACGACACAGACAAAATCTTTTCAGTGTTTGTCTGCGTTTGTCAGTGTCCAATTGATCTTGTTGCCGGCGGCGGACAAGACCTGGACCGCGCGCAGCAGATTCGTTTCTTTCACCAGCAGATAATCGGTGCCGAACGTCGAGATCGCAAAGATGCTGATGCCGGCGTCCGCGAGCGGCGCGGCGAGCGACGCGAGAATGCCGGTCAGCGCGAAATCGAGCGCTCCGTCGACCTTCAGGGCGCGCCAGTCACGTTCGCATCGAATGCCGGCGGGCATATCACGCTGCGCGCACACGATCGAGAGTTCGTCGCGTGTTCGCGTGATCGAAACGAAATCGCGCGCGGTTACCCAAGACGGAATCGGTGCGTCGGCAGCGAGTCGGCAGACGGCGAGAACGTCCGGTAGAATGGAGAGGTTGAGCGGGCGACTCATTCCTGCATCGATGTGACCGCCGCGATGTCTTTCACATCGGCGAGGATTTGCTGCCACTGGAGCGATGCCAGCGGCGCGGTCAGCAGTTCGCCGTTCGACAGCACCGCGAATAGTTCATTGCCGATTTGCGCGAATCGCTCGACCATGTGCCGCCGCCACGGCACGCGCAGACCGTTCGACGCAGCACGCCAGCGCTTGCCGCCATCGCGCGTCTCTTCGATGCGCCCGTTCGAGTCCACGCCATCCGCGGGTCCAAGGATTTGATGCGCCGCGTCGTTCGGATCGATCCACGCCGCGCGGCAGTAGCAATCGTACAACAACTCCCAGGTCTCGCCGCCGTCGCGCGACGCGTAATAGCCGCCGCCGGTCGGCGCGAAAACAAGGTCGGGCGATGACGGATGCGTGGCAATCGAGTGGACATCGGGATAGAGGAACGGCGCGGGCGGCGCGTCGAGCCGGGGATCGCCGGTGCTGCCGTCGCACAGCCGCCACGTTTCGCCGCGAGCGTCCGAGCGCAGCGCGCCGCCGACTTCGGCTGCCGCGTAGGCGCGCGTACCGTGAAACGCAAAGCCGCGAATACAACCCGCGCGCGGCGAGTAGGGCAGTGACCATTTGTGTGCGTCGCGCAGTTGGGCGACCTCGGTGCATTCGCGCCACGTTGCCGCGCCGTCGCGCGAGACGAAGATCGCGGCTGGCTCGGTGCCCGCGACTTCGAAATCGGAAATGTCCGGATGGTACGCCATCCAGCGGACGCGGCGCGTGGTCAGTCCCGCGCTGGCGTCACGCCACGTCTTGCCGAAGTCGTCGCTGCGAAAGACGCCGTCGGTTGTGCCAGCGAGGACGACGCCTTCGCGCGCGACGACGCTGGTGACGCTATGGTCGGTCAAGCCGCGTGCGGTCTCGCGCCAGGTGTTGCCGGCGCGGTCGTACGCGTGGATGCCGTGGGAGGTGGCGAGAAGAAAAGTATCGCTCATGCAACAATTCAATCCTTTCTAGTC
>JBBIJS010000356.1:0-2760 GCA_037445855.1 Chloroflexota bacterium
AGCCGCCCGCCGTTGGCGTCGACGATATGCAGCGGACCCGTCTTGCCGGGCGCGCGATATGTGCCGCCGCCTGGCAGCGCCGCGCCTTCCGTCGTCTGAACGACGACGATCACGACGCCTTGCGACGCCGGCGAGTCTGTGCCCGGCTGATCGCGCAAGCCGCCGGCGTAAACGAAAACCCGCGTATCGCCGACATCCTCGTACCACATGCTCGTGATGACGTGTGACATCGCCGGGAATGGTGGAACGAAATCGGTGACGATGTTTCCCGAGCCGGCGGGTTTGCGCGGAATCGGCGCGGGTGCGCTCGTCGCGGGAACCGGCGATGGTCCTGCTAGCGGCTGCGGCGTCTTGAGCGCCGCGACGCGCGTCTGTTCGGCGCTTGCCTGCAGCGTTTGCTTCGCCGGCGGATAGCCCGGCGGCGACGCGCTCAGCACCAGCACGACGAGCGCGGCGAAAACGATGATCGCAACGAACGCCGCGAGAAAGAAACGGAGTGGTGTTTTTCTTAGATCCATCTTGCGAATCGCTTATTCGTCCGCGAAGAGCGTCGAGTTTTTTCTCGTGGATGATCTCAATTCTGCCACGAGATGTCCGTCGACCAATTCAGCGGTTGCGCGGTGCGCGCATCGGCATTGAGCGAGTTGAAGAGCTGCGTCCAACCCGCGCTCGGCGCGTTGTCGGTGGACGGGCACGCGTTGCCGCCCACGTCCTGGCACGCCTGCCACTGCGTGAACGCGCCGCTATAATTCATACTGCCGCCGTGATTGACGTACGCGTAGACGCCCATCCGATACCATTGATCGGCGTTCGCGCCACTGGTCAGATAAATTTCCGGCAGCGGGTACGCGCCGGTCGCGCCCCACGACACATACCAAATATCGTCGAACGTCCAGCCGTTGTTGGGCACGCACAATGGGCAGGCAAAATACGCGCAGCCATCGCACGAGCCGTAATTGTACAGCGCAACCAGCGGCGTCGCCGAGAAGTAGCCATTCACCCACGCGATCGTTTCAGCGGGCGAATCCCAACTCGGCTCCATATCGTTCGCGCCGGCGGCATTCAGCTTCGAATTGTAACTGTTCGACGTGATCCACGCGTTGACATCGCGCACCATCTGCGCCCACGCCTGCCCGTGCGCGTTCGTGATGTTGTTGCCGCCGGCGTTGCACACATTCGATCCCGTACCATTGCCGCAGTTCGTCGTGCCGATCGCCAGCGTCACATGCGCGTACGTCGGCGCGCAATTCCAGTACCCTTGCAGCCACGCCTGCGCCGCGCTACCAATCTGCGCGGTCGACGCAAATCCGCCGACGCCGAAGAGGCGCGTGCCGTAGGTGCCGGTCATCACGCGCGGCGCGCCGAAATCGAGCACGGCGATGCCGCTTTGCTTCGCGCTGCCCTGCGCGCATCCCTCGTTGTAGAGCGTCGTGGCGTTGACGGTGCTCATATAGCGGCTCATCGTCGCCGCTGGCGGCAAGCCGTTGGCGCGCGAGATCACGGGAAAGTAAAAACGATATGGGGTCGGCGTGGGCGATTGCGCGAACGCGGGACTAGAAATGGAAGCAAGCAGCGCGAAGGTAAGGAAGACGACAACGACGAAAACTAGGGCGAGTTTGTGTTTCAATGCGATCGGGTTACTCCAGAATCATAGACTACGAGTTATAAGTCGAGAGACGACTGTCTGCTTACCAGCCGTCGTATCTCTTCCACGAATTTGCTCGCAAATGTCACAGCTTGTTCCGCTTCTTGCTTGGACACCAAACCCGCCATCTCGTAAATTACCCGATGCCTTTTTCGGCGCATCTGATCGAACAAGACAATCTGAGAAGCGTATGATTTACCCAATGCCTCTTCAGCGAATTGCACAGCCGTCGCATGTTGTTCCGCGCCGCGCGGGCGGAAACCTTTTGCGAGCATCAACCCTCGCGTCGCCTGCAAGACCGCGTTATAAGCCATCGAGTACGCCCAATCTTGATCGTCAGGCAAATTGCGCTCAGCTGCGACGAGGTCGCGTGCGGCGACTCTGAGCAATTTTTGGATTTCCTCCGCGCGCGCTTGGTAGGGCTTGATGCGTCCTTGTCGTAGGAGCTGTTCGTAAGGCATCCTCGTCTCCGATCAGCATGATTTTTGGGCTTGCCAGGACGTTGGCGACGAAAGGTTCCCGCGCTCGCCGTTTCTTGATCCATTCTTCCGGCGAAAAAGCGACATAGTTGACAGCGCGCCCCAGACTTTTCTCCAGTCGCGCGACTGCCAAAGTCAAGCGCGTCAGGTCCACCTTGCCAATCACCATCACGTCGATGTCCGACCGCGGGTCCGCCTCGCCCGCGGCAAACGAACCGTAGATAAACACGGCATCCACATCCATCCCCACAAACGCCTGCCGAATCGCGTCGCCTGCGCCCTCGGTCTTGAGTATGATCATCCGTAATTCAGGGAGAATGGGATAGCGTGGGTTGAGGCGGTACATCTTGGTATTTGCTGCCGGCTCGCTTAACAGCAAACCCGCTCGTTCGAGACTGCCCAGTTCTTTCCAAACTGCATTGTATCGTGCGCCGACCTGGCGAGCCAGCTCACTCGCATGGAACTGCGGGACAGGACTAAGCAAAAACAGCGTGAGCAAGCGCACGCGAACGCGCGAAGAAAAGAGAGCTTGCAGCATCGACGCCTCCGGCTAATCTATCACTCTAGGTGGTAATCTTATCACTCCTGGTGATAGACGTCAACTCCGAAGCGTTTCTACACGCCCACATACTTGGC
>JBBIJS010000357.1:0-2759 GCA_037445855.1 Chloroflexota bacterium
TTTTGCGCGTCCAGCGCCAGCACCTGTTCTTTCAGTTCATCCAGCGCGCGGCGGATTGCCGCCAGTTCTTCCCGATGAAGTCGCTCATAGGACTCGAGTTGCTGTTCGAGGCGCAACATGCGGTATGCCATATCGGAAGGGACGGAAGACATTACGGCTCCTGTCACGCCCTAACCAGCTACTCCATTTTGAATGTAACGCGATGCATCCACGGAACCAACCTCACTGAGGCGAGACTGGCTCAATTCTAACACTAGGGCAAGCAAGCGAGAACGTACAAAAAGGTCATTTCGAGGCGCAAACGTATCACGGGTGACAAATGGCGACGAGCGGGGATGGAAGGTGTGGCGATAGAGTCACACCGGCTTGAACCACGCGGCGCAAGCCGGGAGAGCGGCGTAAAGAATTTATTAAAGGTCTATAGCAAACCGCGCTTGCCGGCTTCCGCCACGGCTTGGGCGCGGTTCGCCACGCCCATCTTTTCGAGGATGTCCTGCACTTTGCGCTTGACGGTGACTTCGCTCCAGAACAGTTTCTCCGCGATCTCTTTGTTCGTCGCGCCGTCGGCGATCATCCGCAGCACTCGGAGTTCCTGATCGCTGAGACCGGAATCGGTACGCGTCTTTTCCTTCGCCAAGTCTTGGAACTCGCGCATGACCTTGGTGAGCAGCGTGGGGCTGAGCAGGCGCTCGCCGCGCCCCACTTGCCGGATCGAGGACGCCAGCACTTCGTTCGACGCGCTCTTGAGCAAATAGCCCTCCGCGCCGGCGCGCAGCGCGCCGAAGAGAAACTCCTCGTCGTCGTAGGTGCTGAGCAGGATCACCTTCACTTCCGGGTGTTCGCGTTTCAGACGCTGCGTGATCTCGATGCCGTTCTGCCCGGGCATGCGAATGTCTAACAGCACGACGTCCGGCTTGAGCGCGGCAAGCGTCGCGAATAGACTCGCCGCGCCGTCCGCTTCGCCCACCACTTCGATATCCGCGTGGTTTGCCAGCACGCTGCGCACCCCTTGCCGCACAATCGGGTGATCGTCTACAATGAGCACGCGAATCGTTTCCATGCAAAGTCTCCCCGCCCATTCCAAAAATCACGCGCCGCGTTGCGCAAAGGGCGCATTCACGATCACGCGCGTCCCTTCGCCGAGCCGCGACCAGATCTCCAGCGAGCCGCCGATGCTCTCGGCGCGCTCGCGCATCCCGATCAAGCCCAGGTGCGTGCGCGCCTCTTGACTCACCTCGAACAGGTCAAAGCCCGTTCCATTGTCGACGATTTCCATGTGGAGATCGCGCGCGCCCCAGGCAACGCGCAGGTAGACGGACTTGGCGTGCGCGTGCGTCTCGAGATTGTTCAGCGCTTCCTGCGCGATGCGGAAAATCGCCACCTCCGCGTCCGGGTCGAACCGCTGCGGCGTGCCATCGACCCGCAGGTCGCAGCGGATGCCGGAGGCGCGCTGGAAACTCGCCGCGCATTCGCGCAGCGCCGGCACCAGTCCGTGCGTGTCCAGAATGACGGGCCGCAGATTGTAGATCGCGCGCCGCATCTCGGATTCGATCCGCCGCAAGAGTTCCTGCGCGGAGGTGAGGCGCGTGACGCTGGTTTCCGGATGCGCCGCCAGCGCGTCGCGCGCGGCTTGCGTCTCGAACAGCGCGCCGATGATCAACTGCTGCACGCTATCGTGCAAATCATGGGCGATGCGCGCGCGCGTCTTTTCCTCCACGCGCCGCTCTTCCACCAGCACCTGTTGCAGTTCGTCGGCTTTCTGGGCAAGTTCTTCTTTCGCGGCGAGCAGTTCGCTCGTCCGATCACCCATGCGCGCCTCCAACTGTTGGTTGAGCGATTTCAATTGCGCGTGCAGCCGCGCTTTTTCGATCGCCCCGCCGACCTGATAGCCAATTGCCGTGAGCAAGGTGCGGTCCGCCGCGTCGAACGTGCGCGGTTCCTGGCTGGAGACGTGAATCGATCCCACCACGCGCTCGTTCGTCCGGACCGGCACGCTGAGGACCGAGCGGAAGCGTTCGCACGCGCAAGCCGCGCGCTCAAACGCCGGTACCCGGTCGAGGTCTTCCACCGCGATCAACTCGCCGCGTTGCGCCGACTTGCCGCAGACGCATTGGCCTAGCGGAATGATCGACTCCGTGGCAAGGAACTCCGGCGAAACGCCGCGCGAGGCATGCAGCACGAGCTGCCCGTTTTCGATCAGGCGAATTTCACCCGACGCAAGGTGCATCACGTCCAGCACCTGGTCGATCGTGCGGTTCAGTACCGCCTCCAACTCAAGCGATTGGTTGACGGACTCGCCGATCGTGTTGAGCGCGATCAGTTGTTCGCGCTGCCGCTCGCGACCCAGCTCCGCGCGATGACGCGCCGCGGCGGCGCGCGCCGCGAAGGTCAGCGTGAAAAAGGTCAACGCCGGTCCCGCCACGCCGAGCAGCGCCAAGCCGATTAGCACCTGCGCGGAGAGAAGCGGATGACCGTCCCACAGAACATTTTCCCAGAGCGTGTATCCAAAACCGAGCGCACTCAGGATCAGGGGAATCAGCCAGCGATGAAACGCGATCAGGCGCGTGAGGCGCGAAGATCGTTGCTCAGGCAAAGCCATTCAGACCTCGCGGCGAATTGAAGAGGGAGTGGGGCGAAGAAATGCCGCGTCCATTCCAAGCCGGATGGGCGGCAAGCACAGAAGAAACAAATCGATTGTGGAACGCGGGGTGGTCGGGCATCTTTGCCGTCTCACTTTCTAGGGGCGGAACCAGCCAGAG
>JBBIJS010000358.1:0-2738 GCA_037445855.1 Chloroflexota bacterium
ACCAACGCTTCGGTCGTGTCGATGCCGGAGATCACGACATCGTGCCCGCTGTTGTAGAAATCGTTCGCGACTTTGGTTGGGTCGAGCGTAACGCCGGGGATGTTAAACCAGAAACCGATCCAGGTCACGTCGAATTTCAACTGCGCGGGGTCTTTCTTCAAGTACGTCGTCCAGCAGTACTTGGCGCCCAGATACGCCGAGTCGGCGAGGCGGCGCGTTTCGTCGTTGATTAGCGGACCCAGGAAACCGATCTTGCCGGTCTGCGTCGTCAGCGCCGCGGAGCAGCCGGCGACCATCTTCATGTATTCCACTTTGCCCATAAAGTTGCCGAGGTTCGCCAGCCCTTTGTAGGCATTGCCGTCTTTCCACGCGCTGTCACCCGAGACGTTGATGAAGGTCATATCGGGATGCTTTTGCGCGGCGGTGATCGTATCGGTCTTGAAATCGTCTGAGGTGGTGAAGATCAGCTTAACGCCCTTGGACGCCATATCGCTCACGACCTGCTCCAGCGTCGTGCTCGGTCGATCCGCTGAATTCAGCTTGTCGATGACGATCCAGTTGACGTTCGGCATTTTGGTCTTGACGTACTGCGCGGCGATCCAGTTGGCTTCGCTCCAGCCGTGATCGTTCTGGGGTCCGACGAGCACGATGCCCAGGTTAAGCGGCGCAGCAGTTGGCGCGACAGTGGGCGCGGCGGTTGGTGCAGCCGTCGGCGCTTTGGTTGGCGCGGCAGTCGGCTGCGGCGCGGTCGTTGGCGGTGCAGGCGCAACGGTTGGTTGCACCGGCGCGGTGGTCGGTGGCGGGACAGGTGTGGGCGCCGGCGCGCACGCGGCGAGCGCCACGGTGGCTAACGCCACCAGCACCATAACGAGCACAATCTTCTTCGACATTTCGATTCTCCTTTTCGATGGGTGGTACCTTTTCGATTCTCACGAGACGACGAACCGCAAATCTGTTTTTGACTCACCTCCTCTCGCGCAAAGCGCGCTACGTCGCGCAGATTGGGTGCTCACCGTTGCGCTAATCGGCAAAGACGGACACGAAATCGAACTTGTTCACGTCGACCAAACCGCGATCGGTCAATTTCAATTCCGGAATGACTGGCAACGCGAGAAACGCCAGCGCCATGAACGGCGCGTGCAGATCAGTGCCCAGGTCGCGCGCAACGTCCACGAGTTGATCCATCTGCGCCCGCACGCGCTCGATCGGTTGATCGCTCATCAGCCCGGCAATCGGCAGCGGGACGCGCGCGAGCACCTCGCCGTTCTCGACCGCGACCAGTCCGCCCTGCATCGCGGCAATCGCGCGCGCCGCGGTCATCAGGTCGTCGTCGTTCGTGCCGGCGACGATGAGGTTGTGCGAATCGTGCGCGACGCTCGAGCCGATCGCGCCGCGTTTCAATTTCAATCCGTGGACAAAGCCCAGCCCGACGTTGCCAGTACCTTGGTGCCGTTCGATGACCGCGATCTTGAGCAAGTCGCGCGATGGATCGGCGACCGCGTTGCTGTTTTCGATGCGCGCGTCCTGCACGCTCTGCTTCGTCACGATCTGATCGGGAATCATCTCGATCACGCGCACGCGGCGATGTCCGTTCGACGCCAAGCGCAAATCGACTTTGCTCCACTCCACGTTCATCGAGTTGCGCACGGGCAAATGGCGCGGCGGAATTTCCTGCGGCAGCGTGCGCCCGTTTCGCGCAACGAGCTGCCCGCCGCGATAGACCTGCTCGATCGTCAGGTTTTCAAAGTTGTCGAAGACGATGAGATCGGCGCGGCGTCCCGGCGCGATCGCGCCGCGGTCGTGCAGGTTGAAATACTCCGCCGCGTTCAGCGTGGCGATCTGAATCGCGGTGATCGGATCGACGCCTTCGCGGATCGCCGTGCGGACGATGTAATCGATGTGCCCCTCGTCGATCAGATCGGCGGGAAAGCGGTCGTCGGTGACGAAGAGGATGCGGCGCGCGTTCTTGGGCGTGATGATCGGCAGGAGCGCCTTCAAGTTGTGCGCGTTCGACGCCTCGCGGATCATCACGCGCATTCCGAGACGGATCTTTTCGCGCGCTTCTTCGACGGTGGTGCATTCGTGATCGCTGCCGATGCCGGCGGCGACGTACCCTTCCAGGTCGCGCCCGGTCACGCCCGGCGCGTGCCCATCGATGCGGCGGTCGGCGAACGCGCGCAGTTTGTCGAGCACGGCTTCGTCGCGGTGGAGCACGCCGGGATAGTTCATCATCTCGCCCAAGCCGACGACCCAGGGATCGTCTTTGAACTGGATGAGGTCGCTCCAGCGCAGCACGCCGCCGTTCGTTTCGAGGTTCGTCGCCGGCACGCACGACGGGACCATCACGTAGACGCTGAACGGCGTGTACTTGCTGGCTTCCAGCATATAGCGGATGCCTTCGACGCCGAGCACGTTCGCGATCTCGTGCGGGTCGATGATGACGGACGTGGTGCCGTGCGGCACGACCGCGCGCGCGAACTCGAACGGCGGCACCATTGCGCTTTCGATGTGGACGTGCGCGTCGATAAACCCCGGCGCGATGTAGCGTCCGCGCAGATCGATCTCGCGTTTCGCCGGGTAGTCGTTGCCGAGCCCGATGATGCGCGAGTGCGCGAGCGCGACGCCGGTCTCTTCGATCTCGCCGGAAAAGACGTTGACGACGCGCGCGTTCTTGAGCAGCAGTTCCGCCGGCTCCTCGCCGCGCGCGACGCGGATGAGTTGGGAGATTTCCATACGAG
>JBBIJS010000359.1:0-2725 GCA_037445855.1 Chloroflexota bacterium
TCGGACCGATTTTGCTGGGGATGGGCAAGCCGGTGCACGTCTTGCAGCAGGGCGATGAGGTGAAGGACATTGTGAACATGGCGGCGATTGCGGTGGTGGACGCGCAGAGGAAATGATTGTGGGTAGGGGCGAGGCATTCGCCAAGTCTTGGCTGAAATACCGGCTTGCTCGGTCTATGCCAACCCAGTCTTCCTGAAAGCCGGGTTGAGCGAATGCCTCGCCCCTACAATTGCCAACAATAACAACCGAGGACGGAAATCGCTCTCCGTCCTCATTTCTTTCCGGCAACGCGGGTTATGTCTTTTGCATTCCTTTGAGTTGCTCGGCGGTTGCGCGCGTGTTTTCTTCCAGCGCGATCATCACGTCGACCAATTCCGCGAACGCGTACAGCGAAACGAAATAGAGCACGCCGAAAAAGATCGCGACGAGCGCGGTGATCCCGCCGCCTAGCAAGCCGCTGCCGAGACCCAGGGCGGTGTTCCCGCGCGCCGCCGCGCCCCCCATCACCGCGAGCGCAAACGTGCCGCACCCGCCTAAGACGCTCAGCACGAGCACGATCCACGCGAGCACTTTCCAGATCGTGGCGACGATCCGTAGGACCTTGTACTTCTTTTCCATGATTCCTCCTCCTTGAAGATGAATGGCGGCTTTTGACGACTTCGCCGACTGGAAAGATTCTACCAGACAACCGGCGCGGTGTCAATCACTTTTTTAGCGCGTCCCACTCTTCGCGGAGGATACACATGATGATCTCATCGTGAAACGCGCCGTTGCGGTACAAGCCCTGACGATGCACGCCGTCGCGGCGAAAGCCGGCTTTTTCGTACGCGCGGATCGCGCGCGGGTTGTAATCGTACACCTCTAGCTCCACGCGGTTCAGCCCCAGTTCGCCGAACCCGAAACGCAGCAGCGTGCGCGTCGCGTCGGTGCCATATCCTTTGCCCCAATAGTCCTTATCGCCGATCATGATGCCGAAGATCGCGCTGCGGTTTTTCAAATCGACGTTGTGCAAGCCGCAATTGCCGATCAGTTTGTGCTCGGCGAGCGTAAGGATCGCAAAGAGATAGTTGCCTTCTTTCTTATGGCGATTCTCGTACCATTCGGTCTCGTCGTCGAGATTGAACGGCATAGGAATGCCGGGCATCAAGAACTGTACGACTTCCCAATCGTTGAGCCACTCGACGTACTTGGGCAGGTACTCGCGCTGCACGGCGGCTAACTCGACTTTTTCTCCGCGATACATGAAAAACTCCTGAGGTCGAGATTGGAGATTTGAGATTAGAAATTGGATGTTGGAGCAAGTATAGCATGATTCCGCGCGGCAATCAATTTGGGGAAAATGACTGAACGGGGTAGAATGGAAATGGCAAATGACAAATGGTAAATGACGAACGACATAGACTGACCACCAACCACTAACCACTTTATATCGGAGTGTTCAATGCGTGAATTTATCGATGGCGCGGAAGCGATCGCGCGCGGCGCGTTTGCGGCGGGTTGCAATTTCTTCGCCGGCTATCCCATCACGCCGGCAACGCCGATCCTGCTGCGGATGCTGCGTGAGTTACCCAAGACGGGCGGCGTCGGTATCCAAGGCGAAGACGAGATCGCGAGCATCGGCATGTGCCTCGGCGCGGCGATGACCGGCGCAAAAGCGATGACCGCGACCAGCGGACCGGGCTTGAGTTTATATTCCGAGAACATCGGCTTGGCGATCGCCGGCGAAGTCCCGCTCGTGCTCGTCGATGTGATGCGGCTGGGACCGGCGACCGGCGGCGCGACGACGGTATCGCAGGGCGATGTGCAATTCCTGCGCTGGGTGACGAGCGGCGGCTTCCCGATCATCGCGCTGTGCCCCAGCAGCATCGCCGAGTGCTATTCGCTGACGCAGCGCGCGTTCAACCTCGCCGAGCGATTTCGCACGCCGGTGTTCATCGCCACGGATAAAGAGACGATGAGCGCGCAGCAGTCGGTCGAGACGGACGCGTTCGAGAGAATTGAAATTACAGATCGCGCGCAGGCGCCGGCAGACACGGAGTTCGTGCCGTACCACGTCAAGAAACTCGCGGACGTTCCCGCGTTTGCGCCGATTGGTGGCGAGCATCTCACGCGCTTTACGGGATCGATGCATGACGAGCGCGGGATGCTGACGAAAAAAACGTCCGCGGTGAACAAGACCAGCCGCCACCTCTGGCAGAAAATTCAAGCGCATAGCGACGAACTGGAGTTGACGAAACTCGACGCGCAGGACAGCGCGGCGACGCTCGTCATCAGTTACGGCATCACCGCGCGCTCGGCGACCGAAGCGGTGGGGCACGCGCGCGCGGCGGGCAAACCAGTGTCGTCGCTCATCATCCAATCGTTGTGGCCCCTGCCGGAGCGCGCGCTGCGCGACGCGCTGCGCGGCATTTCGCGAGTCATCGTACCTGAATTGAATTTCGGACAGTACCGTCAGGAGATCGAGCGCGTCGCGCTCTCGTTCAATCCGCGCCCGGAAGTAATCGGGGTGGATCGCGTGGACGGCGAACTCATCACGCCGCAGGAAATCGAAGAGCAAATTCAATAAAATCTCACCGCAGAGACGCGGAGAACGCAGAGAAAGAAATATAAATCTCTGCGACCTCGGCGACTCTGCGGTGAAGATCGAGGCATCTATGCAAATAACACCGATGGAAATCACAACCTATCGAAACCTCGAGCGCGCGAAATACCCATTCTGCCCCGG
>JBBIJS010000360.1:0-2708 GCA_037445855.1 Chloroflexota bacterium
TCGTAATGGTACGTCGCGGCATAAGTAGCGTCCACGTCAGGAAACAGCGCACCAGCCGAAATTGCAGATTGCAGATTGTAGATTACAGATTCACTTTTAGCTTTTAGCTTTTGACTTTTTGCTTTGCGTTCCGCGAGCCACTCAAACACCGCTTCATCCGGCGGCAGGTACGCGTTCTTGACGCCGAACTCCGCCATCATATTTGGAATCACCATCCGCGATTCGAGCGACATTTTGGAGATTGTGCTGCCGTGAATTTCAACCGACGCGTACAGCCCGCCATCCGCGCCGAGGTCGCCGATGATTCGCAGACACAAATCTTTCGATGTGACGCCAAGCGGCAATTCACCATCGACGGTGATCTTGATCGATTCTGGCACGCGCAGCCACAACTCGCCGGTCGCCCAAACCGCGGCGATCTCGCTGCGCCCGACGCCCGCGCCGAACGCGCCCATCCAGCCGTAATGCGTCGTGTGTGAGTCCGCGCCGAGAATGAGCTGTCCCGGCAAAATAATCGCTTCTTCGCTCAAGACCTGGTGGCAAATGCCGCGCCCAACCTCGAAAAAATTAACGACGCCCTGCTCCTCGACGAACTTGCGCGTCTCGGCGTGATTGGTCGCGTGCACCGTCGTCGGCGCGGGAACCGCGTGATCGAGCGTGATCGCCAATCGCTCCGGATGCTTGACGTGCGCGACGCCGAGGGCGCGGAATATCTTGGCGATCGCCGCCGTGTTATCGTGCGACAGCGCGACATCCGGCGCCGCATCGACAATTTGTCCCGCGACGACCTCGCGCAATCCTGCCGCGCGCGCGAGCGCCTTTTCGGCAAACGTTTTTCCCTTCGTCTTTCGTCGATTTGTCATTTGCTTATTTGCTCATTTGTCATTTCAACCGCCCCGTCCGCCCACCGATACAGCAGCTCATCCACATCGTTCAGATCGATTTGCTTCTGATCGGCGATGGCTTTGACGTGCGCGGTCACGTCCTTGATTTGGTCGTCGGTCAGCGGCAAGCCGAGTTGCTCGGCGCGGTCTTTGATCGCGTTCCAGCCGGTCAGTTTGTGCGCGATGCTGATATAGCGCGTCATCCCGAAATCTTTTGGATTCAGAATCTCGTACGTCTCTGGCTGATTGAGGATCGCCTTGGCGTGAATGCCGGCTTTGTGCGTGAACGCGGTGACGCCGGTGATATAGTTGTTGAACGGCACGCCCACCCCGGCGAGATTCGCAACCATCTCGTCGATCTTGCGTAGTTTTTTCAGCTTGTACTTTTTCTTGACAAGATCGCGGTTCGTCACGTACATCCGCGCGATAAAACCACCCAGCGGCGTGATGCCGTTGCGCTCGCCGATCCCGAGCACACTGGTATCGATGTGCGTCGCGCCGGCTTCGAGCGCGCTGTACGCGTTCGCGATCGCGCAGCCGGAATCATTGTGCCCGTGAAATTCGATACCGGCTTTGACGAGCCGCCGCAAGCCGCTGACGAGTTGGTACACGCGCGTCGGCGTCGCGACGCCGACCGTGTCCGCGATGCCAAAGCGGTCCACGCCGATCTTGTCGACCGCGAGATAGACGCGGAACAGGTCCGCCTCCTCACTGCGAAACGAATCTTCAGTACTGAAACGCAGTTCGAGATTCGGCGCTTGCGAACGCAGCCACGACAATACTTCGACCGAGCGTTCGATCACCTGGTCCATCGCCATCCCGTGGCTGAACTCGCGCAGGTAGGACGACGTGCCGATGACGAGATCGATGCCCTGCACGCCGGTGTCGAGCGCCTTTTTCGCATCGTCGAGATGGCAGCGAATGTGCGTCAGCACGCGGGTCTTCAAACCCAGTTTCGCGATGGTGCACGCGTCGTCGAAACTCTGCGGCGACGCGAGCGGCGAGGTCAACTCGATGTACTCGACGCCGAATTCGTCGAGCGCGCGCGCGATGCGAATCTTGTCGTCGGTCGTGAAATTCGCGCCGACGAATTGCTCGCCTTCGCGCAGCGTCGATTCGATGATATTGAAGGATTCGAGTGACATTACCCTCCTTCGTGCGCGGCTTCGGGTATTCGCGCCGCCAGAGGCTTGATTTCGCCGCGACCGACCGCCAGCACGTAATCGAGGATGCGGTTCGGAAGATCGACGCCGGTCGTCGCAATGCTGTTGCGAAACTCAATCGTGTAATTCACTTCGTTGACGAGGAAGCCGCGCTCCGTATCTTCCATCACATCCACGCCGGTGATCCCACCGCCCACCGCGCGCGAGGCCGCGACGCACAACTTGTCCAACTCTGGCGTCACCGGGCAATTCGATGCCTGCCCGCCGCGCGCCGTGTTCGTGATCCAATGATCCGACGCGCGATATATCGCCGCCACTGTTTTATCACCGATGACGAACGCGCGGATGTCGCGCCCCGGTTTGCGGATGTATTCCTGAATGTAGAAAATCGAATGGTGGTACGAGCCGAGAACTTCCTTGTGCTCCAATACCGCCTCCGCCGCTTCGCGATCGTTGATCTTGGATAGCAACCGCCCCCACGACCCGACCGCGGGTTTCAGCACCACCGGATAGCCAAACTCTTCGATTGCCTTGATCGCCGATTCCGGCGTGAACGCGATCTTGATCCGCGTCGTCGGCAAGCCGGCTTTCACGAGCTGCGACGACGTGACGAGTTTGTTGCCGCACACGTCGGCGACGTACGCCGTGTTGACCGACGGGA
>JBBIJS010000361.1:0-2707 GCA_037445855.1 Chloroflexota bacterium
CGACCGGTTCTAACCTCGGAGTACCCGGTGCTCCGGCAAAAAGCAAAAAAAATAAAACGCGTGGATGCGTCCACGCAAAAACTAATCGACGAAATGTTCGAGTCGATGCACGCGGCGAATGGATTGGGTCTTGCCGCGCCGCAGATCGGCGTCAGTCTGCGCGTCCTCGTCATCGAGCTTCCCAAAGATGAAGAAGACCCCGGCAGCGGTGAGCCGATCGCGCTGATCAACCCGGAGATCGTCAAAGCGGATGGCGAGCAGTTCGGCGAAGAGGGATGCCTGTCGATTCCCGGCTACGTCGGGATGGTTCGCCGCGCGCTGAAGGTTTCCGTTAAAGGATTGAATCGCAAAGGCAAAGAGGTACGCGTCAAGGGCGAAGGTCTGCTCGCGCGCGCGCTCCAGCACGAGATCGACCACCTCGACGGCGTGTTGTTCACCGACCGCCTGGAAAAGCCGGAAGACTTGTATCGCCTCACGGAGACGCGCGAACGCGTGCCGGCGTTCCACCAAGGCGGCGCCGCGAGCAAGCCCGCGCCGGCAAAAGAACCCGCGCTCGCGTAAACTCATCCCATCACCGGATGCAAGGAGGCATGCGTGATCAATGCACTTAGAGTTGGGTACAGCGTTCTGCGATACCGCGGCGGCATCGGACAATGGGCATGGGCAGTCAATCGGGTCGCCGGCTTGGGCGTTCTGCTTTTCCTCGCGCTGCATATCGCCGACATCTTCGTCGTCGGTTTAGGACCGGCGTTGTTCAACGATCTGCTTTTCCTTTACAAGGGTCCCGCCGTTCGCCTCCTCGACGTTTTTCTCGTCTTCGGCTTGCTGTATCACGGCATCAACGGCTTGCGCCTGACGCTGATGGATTTCAAGCCGTCGACCGCGCGGCAGCACGTTCGACTCTTCTACATTCAAATCGTGATCTTCCTTCTGCTCTTCGTGCCGGCGAGCTTGGCGATGCTGAACGAATTCTACGGGCTGGTCGGCGGCGTGCTAATTACGGCAATCGTTCTCGCGCTTCCACTCGTCGTCGCGGCGGGATCGAACTATTTGTCGTTTGGAAACACGAACACGGACGTCAGCGCGGGCAATTACGACGACGCGCTGGCGCGCGTTTCTTCTGCGCGCGGACGACCGCACGGCGGCTTTGAATTCAATATGTGGCTGTTCATGCGCGTGTCCGGTCTCCTCCTGATCTTCCTCGCGCTGTTTCATATGTTCTGGCTCCACTTTGTCATCAGTGTCGAAAAGATCACCTTCGATACGATTGTCGCGCGCTGGACGGGACCGCACGCGGTGTTGTGGCGCACGTTCGATCTGCTGCTGCTCGCGTTCGCGTTTACGCATGGCGTCAATGGGCTGCGGAATGTGCTCGACGATTATTTCCATTCACCCGGCTGGCGCGCGTTCTTGAAGATCGGGCTGGTGGTATTCTGGTTCGTGTTGATGGCGATGGGAATGTTCATCATCTTTACGTTCGTGCCCGGCGTTCTGCCGCAGTAACCGTAAACAGTCGTCAGTCGCCAGTAGCCAGACGGACACTGACGACAGCGCACAGGATTCCTGATGAAGTCTAACCGCGATCGACTTGTGGCTGCGTTGTATGCGAACGGCATCCATTTTCTCGCGAACGGCGAGGAATGGGCGGGAGAGTCGCCCGCGCTTTCTCCAACCGCGTTGATTGCCGGAGCGGCGAGCGATCCCGACCCGCGTTTGCATATGGCGCTCACGGCGCTGTTCCTTTTACATCCGGACTGGTCGGCTTTCGTGCTGGACGTGACGGCGACGCTTGACGGATCCGCCGCAGTCGAAGTCCAGGCGCGCTATATGGCAGCCGTGTATTTGCAGCGCTTCTGGCAGACGCGGCTGGGCTTGTATCTGGGAGATTTTCCGGCGCTGCCCGATTTGTATTCGCGTGAGTTGGGATTGCCGCCCGCGAATGAGCGCTATGGCAAGCTGGGATTGGTCGAGTTAGCCGAATGGCATGCGCGTCATTCCACGTTCCCTTTCAACCGGCTTGCCTCCTACCATAAGGCAGCCGACCTGTTGTTTGGGCAGCTGCAAGCCGAGGCGCGGCAAAATGAGTTCGCGACCACCCGTTGATCGCTATCGCATCGAGCAGTTTCTCAAGCGGCTGGGAGAACGTTTCCGCCAGCCGGCGCGTGTCTACCTCGTCGGTGGGACGACGATGGTCTTTGAAGGATTTCGCGCGCAATCGCTCGACATCGACCTGACCTTCGAGGTCGAAGCGTCGGAGCACGCCGCGATGATTCAGGCGATCCGCGAATTGAAAGACCAACTCGCCTTGAACATCAAAGAGGTTTCGCCGGGCGATTTCATCCCGCTGGCGGAGGGCTATCGCGAGCGCGCCGTATTCATCGGCCGCTATGGTCAGATCGATGCGTACCATTTCGATCTCTACGCCACCGCGCTGAGCAAGATCGCGCGCGGCACGGAAGAAGATTTGAACGATGTCCTTGCCCTGTTGCGGGCAAAACGGGTGGACGTTGCATTGCTCGAAAAATATTTTGCGGAAATCCGGCCGCGCGCAGCCGCTGAAAGTCTGAAACAGGATGTGAATGAATTCGAGCAGAACTTTCAGGCAATTCGCCGGTTGTGGACAGCCGAAAACTCATCCAGTCGAGGGATTCTATGACACAGGTTCATCGCTATGACGCGGTGATTGTTGGCGCCGGCGGCGCGGGTT
>JBBIJS010000362.1:0-2671 GCA_037445855.1 Chloroflexota bacterium
TCGCCCTTGAATCCACCGTCATCGCGCACGGACTCCCGTACCCACAGAACGTGGAGACCGCCCGCGAAATGGAAGCCGTCGCCCGCGCACACGGCGTCGAGCCGCGGACGATCGCGGTGCTCGGCGGCGAAATACGCATCGGGCTGAGCGACGCGGAGCTGCAGTATCTCGCGCAGGCGCGCGATGTGATGAAACTCTCGCGCCGCGATATCGCGGTGGCGCTCGCGAAGAAACGCGACGGCGCGACGACGGTCAGCGCGACGATGTACCTCGCGCATCGCGCTGGCATCCGCGTCTTTGCCACCGGCGGCGTGGGCGGCGTTCACCGCCAAGTAGACAGTGGACGGTGGACAGTGGACAGAAAAGGCGAGAAATCCAGTCTACCCACTACCCACTATCCACTGTCCACTTCAAGCGACATCAGCGCGGACTTGCTTGAACTCGCGCAGACGCCGGTCGCGGTGGTGTGCGCGGGCGTGAAAGCCATCCTCGATTTGCCGGCGACGCTGGAATTCCTTGAAACGCACAGCGTGCCGGTGCTCGGCTTCCAGACCGACGACTTTCCCGCGTTCTACTCGCGCGCGTCCGGCTTGCGCGTATCCGCGCGCGCGGACTCGGCGGACGACGCGGCAAAGATCATCCGCGCACATTGGGAGTTGGGCAACTCAAGCGGCGTTCTAGTCTGTGTGCCGATTCCGGAAGGAGACGAGATTCCGCGCGCGGTGATCGAGCCGTACATCGAGCGCGCGCTGAATGAGGCGGCGGAGCAGAAAATTACTGGGAACGCGGTGACGCCGTTTTTGCTCAGGCGGCTGGAAGAGATAACCGAAGGCAAGAGTGTGCGCGCAAACATCGCGTTGCTGAAGAACAACGTTGCTGTCGCGGCAGAGATTGTCAAGGCGCTTGCGCGGCTCGATCAGCCAGTGGCGTAACAGAAAAACAAGACGCCAGCAAGTCGACTCGCTGGCGTTCAATCTGAAACTGTAAATCGCAAATCTGAAATTCCTCACCCCGCTTCTGCCGGTGCTTTCGGCGCTTCCATCACCGCCGCTTCCTCGGACGCGACGCCTTCTTTTTTGCGAAACACGATCCCCGCTTCCTCGTCCGCATCTACGATCACGCAATCGCCGGCTTTGAATTCGGCGGCGAGCAATTTGCGCGACAGCGGCGATTCGACTTTACGCTGCAAGGTCCGGCGTAGCGGGCGCGCGCCAAACTGCGGATCGAATCCTTCCTTTGCCAGCCACTCGCGCGCTGCATCGGTCAGCTCGATGTCGATGCTATGCTCTTTCAGTCTCCCGGCGACTTCTTTCATCTGCAGGTCGACGATCAACTTGATCTGAGCGCGGTCGAGCACGCGGAAGATGATCACCTCGTCGATGCGGTTGAGGAATTCGGGACGGAAGGTGCGCTTGAGCGACTCTTCGATTTCTTCATAATCTTTTTCGAGCTGCTTGTCTTCCTCTTCGCCGAGCGTGCCGGTGCGGAAGCCGAGCGTGCCGCCCTTGAGCGCGAACTCGGTGCCGATGTTCGACGTCATGATGATGAGCGTGTTGCGAAAATCGACGGTGTGTCCCTGACCGTCGGTGAGGCGGCCGTCTTCCAAGACTTGGAGCAGCGTGTTCCAAATTTCCGGATGCGCCTTTTCGATCTCATCGAACAGGATCACCTGGTAAGGTCGCCGGCGTACTGCTTCCGTGAGTTGCCCGCCTTCCTCGTAGCCGACGTAGCCGGGCGGCGCGCCGATGAGCCGTGACACGGTGTGCCGTTCGCGATACTCGCTCATGTCGACGCGGAAGAGCGCATCGGGATCGTCGAACAGAAATTCGGCGAGCGCGTGCGCGAGCGCGGTCTTGCCCACGCCGGTGGGTCCGAGAAAAACGAATGAGCCGATGGGTCGCTTGGGGTCGCCCAGCCCGGAGCGCGCGCGGCGAATCGCATCGCTGACCGCATTGATCGCCTCGTCCTGTCCGACGATGCGTTCGTGCAGGCGGGGCTCCATCTGCAAGAGTTTGTCCGCTTCGGTTTGCAGCATCTTGCTGACCGGAATGCCGGTCCACTTGGCGATGACTTGCGCGATATCTTCCTCGTCGACGACTTCGTCCAGCCCCTGTTCCTTTTGCCACGCGCTGCGCTTGTCTTCAAATTCTTGTTCGAGTGCGAGCCGTTCGGCGCGCGATTTCGCGGCGTCCTCGTAATTGCGCGCGCTCCACGCGGCTTCCTCTGCCTTTTGCAATTCGCGCAGACGCGCTTTCATTTCCTTCAACTCCGGCGGCATCGAGAAAATCGCGACGCGCAGTTTCGCGGATGCTTCGTCGATCAGGTCGATGGCTTTATCGGGCAAGAAGCGATCGGTCACGTACCGATGGGACAACTTGGCGGCGGCATCGATCGCCTTGTCGTCGATCTTGACCTGGTGGTGCTGCTCGTAGCGATCGCGCAAGCCGCGCAACATTTGCATCGTCGCCGCGACGTCCGGCTCGTCGACGTAGACCGGCGAAAAGCGGCGTTCGAGCGCGGCATCTTTTTCGATGTGGTTGCGGTACTCGGCGAGCGTGGTCGCGCCAACGCATTGCAATTCGCCGCGCGCGAGCGCGGGCTTCATCATGTTGGACGCGTCGATCGCGCCCATCGCCGCGCCCGCGCCGACGACGGTGTGCAGTTCGTCGAT
>JBBIJS010000363.1:0-2637 GCA_037445855.1 Chloroflexota bacterium
AAGCCGATGAGATAAACCACCCCGCGGACGAGAACGAATTGGGCGCGCAACGCGTCGTGCAGCGGCTCGTACAGAAACGCGATCGATCCGTACAGCGGGAAAGCCCAGAGCGATGTCTCGCCCATCAGCAGCCAATCGCGCGAGACGCCGGTGACACGTTTTCGCACCGCCGTCCAGACGATCTCGCTGCACCAGCCGAGTGCGCCATAGATGAAGAATCTGATTTCCAATTTCTATCGTCCAACGTCCAGCACCGCCGCTCCGCGAATCTGACTTGCCTTCAGCATCTGCAACACGCGGTTCGCCTCGCGCAGCGGGAACATTTCGACTTCTGTCCGCACCGGGATTTCTGCCGCGACCTTGAGCAGTTCTTCCGCATCCTGCCGCGTGCTGTTCGCCACGCTCCGAATCGTCCGCTCGTGATAAAGCAGGTTGTAATCGATCTGCGGAATCGGCGTGCTATAAATACCGGCGTGGGCGACCGTCCCGCCTTTTCGCATCACGCGCAGCGCGTCGAGTACGAGCGCGCCCACCGGCGCGAAGACGATCGCGCGGTCGATCAGCTTGGGCGGCGTCTCCTCCGCGCCGCCCGTCCACGCCGCGCCCAACTCGCGCGCCAGCCGGCGGTGCTCTTCGCCGCGCGTAAAGACGTACACCTCGCAGCCCCAATGCCGCGCGATTTGCAGCGTGATGTGCGCGCTCGCGCCAAAACCAAACAAGCCGATGCGCTCGCCGCGCTGCAAATCGCTCAGTCGCAGCGCGCGGTAGCCGATGACGCCGCCGCACAATAGCGGCGCGGCTTGCGCGTCGGCGAACACGTCAGGAATTTTGTACGCGAACTTTTCGTCGACGATGGTGTATTCCGCGTAGCCGCCGTCGACGTGCTGACCGGTAAAGCGTGCGTTCTCGCACAGATTTTCTTGACCGCGCTTGCAAAAATCGCACACGCCGCACGTCCAGTTCAGCCACGGCACGCCCACGCGGTCGCCGACGCGAAACCGCGTCACGTCGCGTCCGGTCTGATCGACCATGCCGACAATCTGGTGTCCCGGTATCACCGGCAGTTTTGGCAGCGCGATCTCACCTTCGACTGTGTGCAGATCGGTGTGGCACACGCCGCATACGCGCACGGCAATTCGGATTTCGTTCGCGCGCGGCGTTGGCGTTGGAACCTCGGCAAACTCAAGTGGATTCTCGCCGATGGGGCGCGCGCGGCGCAAGAGCATAGCGTTCATTTGAAGGATGAGGGATGAAGGACAAAACATTCTGCCTTCATCCTTCCGCTTTCATCCTTTGCTTTTTACCAGCAGCGTCCACTCGCCTTGCTGCACCGTCTCACCGCGCTGATTGAGCACGCGCGCGTCGAACACCACAAACCCGCCGCCGGCGGCTCGCATCGCTTTCGTCTTGGTCACCTTGGTCACGAGATGAATCGTATCGCCGATCTTGATCGCGCCTTTGAACTTCCATTCCAAGCCGGTAAACGCAATGACGGTGCCTTCGATGAAACCCATCTGCGCCGCCAGCCCGGTCGCGACCGACAAGCCGAGCAGCCCGTGCGCGATGCGTTCTCCGAACGGCGTGGTCTTGGCATACTCGGCGTCCGTGTGAATCGTGTTGTAATCGCCGGAAACGCCCGCGAAATTCACAATGTCGGCTTCCGTGATCGTGCGCCCCTGCGTGACCACTTCCGTGCCTTCCGTGAATTCTTCAAAGTACATCCCGCGCGGTTGATAGTCTGCCATGCGATCTCCGGTAGAGACGTTGCATGCAACGTCTCTACAATTGGTTTTATTTCTTGAACGCGCCGCGACCGGCGTACTCCGCCGCGTCGCCCAGTTCTTCTTCGACGCGCAGCAACTGATTGTACTTTGCCACGCGCTCGCTGCGCGCCGGCGCGCCGGTCTTGATCTGCCCGGCATTCGTCGCGACGACGAGATCGGCGATGGTCGTGTCTTCCGTTTCGCCGGAGCGATGCGAGACGACCGCGCTCCACGCCGCGCGGTGCGCCATATCGATCGCGCTCAGCGTCTCGCTCAGCGTGCCGATCTGATTCAGTTTGATGAGGATCGAATTCGCGGCGCGCGCAGCGATGCCTTGCTTCAAGCGCGCCACGTTCGTCACGAACAAATCATCGCCAACGAGTTGGATTTTATCGCCGAGGCGTTTGTTCAACTCCGCCCAGGCGTCCCAATCGTCTTCCGCCAAACCATCTTCGATAGAAATGATCGGATACTTGCTGCACAGGTCGGCGTAGAAATCGATCATCTGCGCGCCAGTGAGGATGCGCCCTTCTTTCCGCAGATTGTATTTTCCACCTTCGTAGAATTCCGACGCGGCGGGATCGAGGCAGATAAAAATTTGCGTGCCGGCTTTGTAGCCAGCTTTGTCAATCGCTGTCAGAATCACTTCGATCGCTTCGGCGTTCGATTTGAGCGCGGGCGCAAAGCCGCCTTCGTCGCCGACGTTCGTGCTGTACCCCTTGTCCTTCAAAACTTTTTTGAGCGATTGGTAAATGTCCGCGCCCCAGCGCAGCGCCTCGGAGAAATTCGTCGCGCCCGCCGGCGCGATCATAAATTCCTGAATGTCGGTCGATTGCCAGTTGGTGTGCGTGCCGCCGTTGAGAATGTTCATCAT
>JBBIJS010000364.1:0-2633 GCA_037445855.1 Chloroflexota bacterium
CCTGGCATGACTGCGGCGAACTGCGCCCCAGCTATGTTCCCGCCGGGGCAAGTGCCCGGGTCGCTGCGCTACCCAGAAACTTGACTGTGGTGCGGACGGCTCGTCCGCACCGGCGGGCAGGCTGCCCGCGCGACAGTATCCGCGCAAGATTCTGACCTGCAACATTCCGCCGCGCGGTATGTGGTCTCGCAATAACACCTGATATAATCACCAGACCCACGGCTATTGCAAAGTCTCTTGTCATTTCGACGAGCGGGCTTTGCGAGGAGAAATCTCCCGCGCGGCTGGCGAGATTTCTCGCAAGGGCGGCTCGAAATGACAGCCCAACGCGACTTTGCAACAGCCCTGTCACCAGACCACTGAGCGGTTGTGCATATCGCGTTTCTGCATATAATGGAAACAGTTTGAGCGGAGAGAATGTTCATGGGATTTGCAGTCGGCGAATCGGTTGGACCGTACAAGATCGTTGAATACATCGGGCAAGGCGGAATGGCGACGATCTTCAAGGCGCACCAGACCTCGCTCGATCGCTTTGTCGCCCTCAAGGTGATTCACCCCGCGCTGAAAGAAGATCAGGCGTTCCTAAACCGCTTGAACCGCGAAGCGTCCATCATCGCCAAACTCAATCATCCCAACATCGTTACGGTCTACGACTATAGTCACTTTGAAGGCGTTCCGTTCCTGGTCCTCCGCTTCATCGACGGCAAGACGCTCAAAGCAATCCTGCAACAGCAGAAACTCAGCACGCAGCAGATCCTCAAGATCATCCGCCCGGTCGCCGACGCGCTGGCGTACGCCCACTCGCGCGGCGTGCTGCACCGCGACGTCAAGCCGTCGAACATCTTGATCGACAACGAAGGGCACGTCTACCTGACGGACTTTGGCTTGGCGCGCATCACGCACAGCAGCGAATCGACTTCGTCGCAGGACATGATGATCGGCTCGCCGCATTATCTTTCGCCGGAGCAAGCGAAGAGCGAGCCGGTGGATGCGCGCACGGATATTTATTCGCTGGGCATTCTGCTCTACGAAATGTTCACGGGGCAAGTGCCGTTCTCGGCAGAAACGCCGTACGGAACGATCCTCGCGCAGATCAATAATCCGCCGCCCGCGCCGCGGCTGCTCAATTCAAAGATTCCCGCGGCAGTGGAACAAGTCTTGCTCAAGGCGCTGGCGAAGGATCCGAAACAGCGCTACCCCAGCGTGCGCGAGATGATGCGCGCGCTCGAAAATGCCGCGCGCGGACCGCAGGAGGCGGACGAGCCGGCGGCGGCGATTCCGCTGGCGGATTACAAACCGGCGCGCGCGCTGCCGCTGCCGGCGACCCTCTCCAACGTGGGCGATCAGCTCAAGACTGCCGCCTCCACGTTGGGGGGACAGTCGAAGAATCGACCGCCGTGGATTCTGCTGGGCGCGGCGCTCCTCGCGCTTCTGGTGATCGTGCTTTGCCTCGGCGGCGTTGCGGTCATCGCGCTTCAATCGCCGCGCGCGAGCGCAACGACGACGCGCGGCGTAGCGTCCGCGCCGCCGACCGGGGTCGCGCTCGTCGTTGCGCCGACCGTTGCCGCATCGGCTACGCCAGCCGCGACGACTGCCGCGACGCCGACCGCGCCGGCAACCGCCCCCGCCCCCGTCGCGTCGCGCGCCGCGCCGACGAACACGCCCGCCCCCGCGCGCTCCGCCGCCGCGCCCGATGCGCCGCGCGGAAAGATCGCCTACAGTATCTCGCTCGGCGATCTCGCGGAGCAGCATTCAATTTGGATTGCGAATGCGGATGGCAGCAACGCGCAGAAGATTGCCGATCTCGCCCTGTGGCCCTCCATCTCGCCGGATGGCAAACTGATCGCGTTCTATCAGATCAAGAACGAAGGCATCTACGTTGCGAATAGCGATGGCAGCAACGCGCACCGGATCTTGGTCGGCGAGACGTGCTGCGTGCAATGGTCGCACGATTCGAAACGCATCATGCTGGTCCAGGGCAAACTCAAGATCGGTGACACAAAAGTCAGGATCGCTAGTCCGGACGGAGCGACGATCACAGACCTTGCGCTGGGCACCAGTCCCTACAATCCGGCGTGGTCGCCGGACGACACGAAGATCGTTTACGCGAGTTGCCAAGCCGCCAATCGAAACACCTGCGGGCTTTTCATCTACGACTTGATCACGAAAGAAATCAAAATGATCACGACCGACGGCGGCGGCAATCCGCAGTGGTCGCCGCGCGGCGATCGGATCGTCTACCAGATTGGAAATCCGCCGAGCGTCTTCAGCGTCAATCCGGACGGCAGCGGGAAAAAGCAGTTGACCTTCGGCAAATCCAACGACGGGCAGCCGGTCTGGTCGAACGATGGCGGTTTTATTTTCTGGCGTTCCGATCAAGACGGCAAGGGCTGGGCAATTCTGGCGATGCGCTCAGACGGCTCGGACAAGCGCGTGGTGGTCAGCAACGCGCCGCCCGACCCAGACCGCTGGGGCTATGAATCGCTGACGACAGGACCGTAAAAGAGTGGCGGGTGCCGCGTGACGAGAGCAATGGTGTCATGGCGAGGAGCGATTTTCGCGACGAAGCAATCTCATGGCGGATAATGGGATTGCTTCGCTTCGCTCGCAATGACACGGCGTCATGACTTTGC
>JBBIJS010000365.1:0-2629 GCA_037445855.1 Chloroflexota bacterium
CAGCGTTCGGCGGCGTGCTCCGTTCGCCGTCATCACGCTCGATCAAAACTCAGCGCGCTCACATCTTGGGCTGAGTCGCATCATTTCGTCTTCGGAGGTCTTGTGCCACCGTCGCCTGTACGCAATCTTCCGCCTAGACCCGGTTCGATCTCAGAGACCGGCTTAGACCTCGTCTTTCTGGCTGATCTTACGCTCAAGACCATCCACACGCGCGGCTTGCTGCAAGGACACGAAATCGCGGACGCGTTGCTGCTGCCGCTTGCCGGCGTCGTCGACAAGGCGCTGGACTTGCTGCAGCGGCAACACTTGATCCAAGTCAGCGGCGCGGCGGCAGTGGGCGCGCCGTCGTACCAATACGCCATCACGGGCGCGGGACGCGAACGCGCCCGCGAATTGATGAGTCTCAATCAGTACGTCGGACCCGCGCCGGTGAATCTCGACGCCTATTGCATGATGGTCAAGGCGCAGTCGCTCGCCAATCAATCGATCACGCGAGGCGAGCTCAAGCGCGCGCTTGCCCATCTCGTCCTCGCCGATGCGACCATCGACCAACTTGGTCCCGCGATCAACGCTGGCAGATCGGTCTTCCTCTTCGGCAATACCGGCGATGGCAAGACCTCGATCGCGCTCGCCATTGGGACGATGCTTCCCGGCGCGATGTGGGTGCCGTACGCCGTCGCCGTGGACGGACAGATCATCAAGGTGTACGACGCGCTGCATCATCGGGCGATTGCGGAGACCACCCGCGACGACGACCCCACGACGAGCCGCAAGGGATTGCTGAGTCGTCTCGACCGCGAGAGAGTGGAGGGCGACGGTCTGGTTGCCGGGAGGGGTACGGGCGATCGCTACGACCGCCGCTGGGTCCGGATTCATCGCCCGCTGATCGTCAGCGGCGGCGAGTTGACGCTCGAGCATCTCGAATTGGTTTTCGACCCGACAACGAAATGCTACGAAGCGCCGCAGCAGATGAAAGCGAACGGCGGCGTGTTCCTGGTCGACGACCTGGGTCGGCAGCGGATCAGCCCGCGCGACATCTTGAGCCGCTGGATCGTCCCGCTGGAAAAACGCGTGGACTATCTGACGCTCGCGACCGGCTTCAAATTCGACGTGCCGTTCGATGTGCTGATTCTCTTCGTGACCAATCTCGATCCAACCGCGCTGGTCGACGAAGCCATCCTGCGGCGTCTTCGCAACAAAATCCATATCCCCGATCCAACCTGGGACGAGTTCCGCGAAATTTTTCGGCGCGAGTCGGCGCTCAAGACTGTGCCATATTCCGAAGAGAGCATGCAGTATCTCATCGCCGAACATTACGCTAAATGCCAACGCAAGCCGCGCGGCGTCCACCCGCGCGATCTGCTCGGTGAGTTGGTCGACATCGCGCGCTTTCGCGGCGTCGCGCCTACGCTGTCCAAAGAACTAATCGACCTGGCGTGCCAATCGTACTTTTTGGAATGACAAAGGAAAATAATGACCTACAACGTCGACGAAATCCGCTCGCACTTTCCCGCGCTAAAGTCGGGCGCGATCTTTTTCGATAACCCCGGCGGCACGCAGGTACCGCAGCAGGTGATCGACGCCGTCAGCGATTACTACCAGACCGCCAACTCCAACTCGCACGGCGCGTTCGCCACGTCGCAGCGCACCGATGCCGTGCTCGCTGACGGACGCGCCGCGCTCGCCGATTTCCTCAACGCGCGCTCGCCCAGCGAAATTGTTTTCGGTCCGAACATGACGACGCTGACGTTCAGCGTCGCGCGCGCGCTCGGTCGCCTGCTTGACGAAGGCGACGAGATCATCGTCACACGGCTCGATCACGACGCGGACATCGCGCCGTGGCTCGCGCTGGAAGAACGCGGCGCGATCGTCCGCTGGGTCGATATTCATCCGGACGACTGCACGCTCGATATGGCGGATTTCGAAAAGCATCTCAGCACGAAAACCAAGATCGTCGCGGTCGGCGGCGCGTCGAATGCGGTCGGCTCGCTGAACGACCTGAAGACGATCGTGCCGCTCGCGCATATGGCGGGCGCGGTCGTGTTCGTCGACGCGGTGCACCTCGCGCCGCACGAGCCCATCGACGTGCAAGACCTCGATTGCGATCTGCTCGCGTGCTCGGTCTATAAATTCTACGGACCGCATCTCGGCGTGCTCTACGGCAAGTACGACTTGCTGAATCGATTGCAGGCGTACAAGGTGCGACCGTCCGGCAATCTTCCGCCCGACAAGTTCGAGACGGGCACGGCGAACCACGAAGGCATCGCCGGCGCGCGCGCGGCAATCGATTATCTGGCGTCGCTGGGCGAAAAGTACGGCGCGCCGTTCACGGCGGATTTTCCGTTTACCGGTCGCCGCCTGCATCTCAAGACCGCGCTCGCGGCGATCAAAAAGTACGAGCGGGAGCTGTTCGCGCGGCTGCTGCGCGGTTTGCGCGAGCGTTCCGGTATACAAATTTATGGCATCACAGACAAGGCGCGCCTGGCGTACCGCACGCCGACCGTCGCGTTCACGCTCGACGGCAAATCGCCGCGCGCGATCGCCGAGCGGCTGGGACGCGACGCTTCGCGCATCTACGTCTGGGACGGCAACTATTACGCGCTCGCGTTGATGGAGCGGCTCGGCTTGG
>JBBIJS010000366.1:0-2621 GCA_037445855.1 Chloroflexota bacterium
CTCAACACGGCGACCAGTAGTTTGACCGCGTTCTGCACGTCGTTGAAATCCACCAACTCGGACGGAGTGTGCACGTAGCGCTCCGGAATCGAGACGCAGCCGGCGGGCACGCCCTCGCGCGAGACTTGCATCGCCATCGCGTCGGTCGTGCCACCGACGAGAATTTCCAACTGGTACGGCAGCTTGGATTCCTGCGCGGTGTCGATCAAGAGTTTCTTCACTGCCGGGTGCGCCAACATCCCGGAATCCTTCACTTTAATTGCTGGACCCTTGCCCAACCCGACTGCCATTGTGGTCGAGTCCGGCGTGTCGCCGGTATCCGTCACGTCGACTGCCAACGCCAGCTCGGGCTGGACGCCGTACGCGGACGTGGTCGCGCCGCGCACGCCGACTTCTTCTTGCACGGTGAACACGAAATAAACATCGTGCGGCGATTTCTTCAATTGCCGCATCGTCTCGATCAGCACCGCGCAGCCGATGCGGTCGTCCATCGACTTCGCCATCAGCCGGTCGCCGAGGTCGACGAACTCGCGCCAAAAGCCCGCGGCGTCGCCGACGCTGACGGGCGCGTCTTTCGCGTTCTGCGCGCCGACATCGATAAATACCCGGTCGATCTCGACTTCGCTGCGCGACGCGTTCTTCTTCTCGCGCCCGAAGGCGCCGATGACGCCGTTCGCGAATAGGCAGCGGTTGCCGATCAGGTTGACCGGAAACACGCCGCCGATGGACGCAAAGCGCACGAATCCTTTCTCGTCGACGTGCGTGACCATCACGCCGATCTCGTCCATGTGCGCGGCGAGCATCACTTTTTTGCGCGGCGTCGCCCCGCTGCCTTTCTTGCGCGCGATCAAATTGCCCATCGCATCGACGCGCACTTCGTCCGCCAGCCCCTTGATTTCCTCGCGGATGACTTCGCGGATGCGTTCCTCGTGTCCGGAGGGACCATACGTCTCCGTCAGTTTCTTGATGAGCGCCTTGAGCGGGTGCAGCGGCTGCGCTTTTCCGTTGCCGTTATCGAACGATGGAAAGTGCGCGGACTTGGTTGCGGTTGCCATGGCATAACCTTTCGTGAGTAGACTCTGGAAAAAGGACGGAAGACGGTGGACGGATGCTTTCGACTTTCGTCATCCGTCTGTGCCTTTTGCCAATTTCGGCAGTGCTTTGGTCATCAACGCGATGGTGTTCTGGAAATCTTGCAGACTCAGCAAGGCGACCGGCGAATGAAAGTATCGGGTCGGTACGGACACGACGGCGGAAGGCACGCCCGCTTTGGTCAAGTGAATACGTCCCGCGTCCGTTCCGCCGTTCAGCGTTTGCTTTAACTGGTACGGAATGCGATTCTCTTTCGCGGTCTCGATCAAAAGTTTTACCAAACGCTTGTCGGCGATCATCGAGTTGTCCGCAAGCGTGATCGCCGGACCCGCGTTGAGCCGCGTGACGGTGGGAAGGTCTTTTGTTTTGGGCGAGTCATCGCACGTCGTGCTTTCCAGCACAAAGGCGAAATCCGGCTCGATGGAAAAAGCCGCGCCGCGCGCGCCGCGCGCGCCCACTTCTTCCTGGACTGTGAACACGCCGTAGAGATCGAAAGGATAATCGCGCTTTAGCACCTGGACCAGCTCGGCGCATCCCACGCGGTTATCGAGTGCTTTGCCTTTCACCGCGCCATCGCCGATTGCGCCGAACTCGGTCGCGAACGTGGCGTAGTCGCCGAGTTTGACCGCGCCTTGCGCCTCCTCTTTCGTTTTCGCGCCGATGTCAATCGTCATCGATTCGAAATCGATCACTTGCTCGCGCTCTTTCGCTTTGAGGAGGTGAACCGGCTTGACGCCGATGACGCCGGGAATTTTGTCTTTGCCGATCAAGACCACTTTGCTCAACAGCACGCGGTCGTCGATGACGCCGACTTTGTGAAAGCGCAAGTGTCCGTTGGAATCGTGATGGACGATCATCAATCCAACTTCGTCCATATGCGCGGCGATCATCACCTTGAGCGCAGACTTGCGCGCGCCTTTCGCCTTTTTGTACGTGATGAGATTGCCGATGGTGTCGACGCGGTATTCAGTCACGTGCGACTTGACGGCGTCGATGAGAATCTCGCGCACCTCGCGCTCGTCGCCGGAGACGCCGCGCGCGTTGGAGAGTTTTTCAAGCAGCATGGATGCCTCAAATGCCGACGGAGGACGGTAGACCGATGACGAATGGCGTTCCGTCTTCCGTCCTTCGTCTTCCGTCTCGTATTAACGTTTTCGTTTTCTCGCTGCGCGCATGGGTTTTACCGGCTGCAGCGCTCCGCTGTTCGTCTCGCCCTGCAATTCCTTCAGAAACGAGTTGTCGAGCGACGCGCAGAACGCGGCAAGCAGTCTGCCGATGCGTTCCACATCGGTGACGCTCAGCGTCTCGACCGACGTGTGCATATAGCGCAGCGGAATGTCGATCAAGCCGGTGGGAATGCCTTCGCGCACGATCTGAATTGCCCACGCGTCGGTGCCGGTGGGACCGGAATATGCGGTCACCTTGAACGGAATTTCGTTTGCCTTCGCGACAGCGGCAAGTTTTTGGTGGACCTGCGGATGAACGTTGGGTCCCATCGCAATCCCCATGCCTTCGTTGAGCGGCACCGC
>JBBIJS010000367.1:0-2620 GCA_037445855.1 Chloroflexota bacterium
GATGTGTATCGTCCGATCCAAGACGGCAAGTATCCGGTGATTTTGACGTATGGTCCGTACGGCAAAGGGCTGCCGTTCCAGGTCGGCTACCCGGACCAGTGGCGCGTGATGGAGACTGAACATCCGGACATCACCGCGGGATCGACCAACAAGTACCAGAACTGGGAAGTGGTCGATCCGGAAAAGTGGGTGCCGCACGGCTACGTCTGCGTCCGCGTCGATTCGCGCGGCGCGGGGCGCTCGCCGGGCGTGATCGATTGCTTCTCGCCGCGCGAGACGCGAGATTTCTATAATTGCATCGAATGGGCGGGCGTGCAGCCGTGGAGCAGCGGCAAGGTCGGCATCAACGGCATTTCGTACTATGCGATGAATGCGTGGCACGTCGCGGCGCTGCAGCCGCCGCACCTCGCGGCGATGTGCAATTGGGAAGGCGCCAATGACTATTATCGCGATATGTTCCGGCACGGCGGCATCTTGACTGACTTTTGGCACAACTGGTACATCAAGCAGGTCGAGACGGTGCAGCACGGTCTCGGCAAGCGCGGCTTTGTCGATCCCAACAGCGGCTTGCTCGTGTCCGGTCCGGAGACGCTGACGAGCGAGGAACTTGCGCAGAACCGCGCGGACATCGATCTCGCGCTGTCACATCCGCTCGATGATGAGTTCCACAAGTCGCGGTCGCCGGATTGGTCGAAAGTAACCGTGCCATTCTTGTCGGCGGCGAATTGGGCGGGGCAGGGTCTTCATCCGCGCGGCAACTACGAGGGATTCGTCCGCGCCGCGTCGAAACAGAAATGGCTCGAGGCGCACGGGCTGGAACACTGGACGCATTTCTACACGGATTATGGGCGCGAGCTTCAGAAGAAATTCTTCGATTATTTTCTCAAAGGCATCGATAACGGCTGGGATAAGCAGCCGCGCGTGCAACTTCAAATTCGCCACATCGACAAGTTCGTGGAACGACACGAAAACGAGTGGCCCCTCGCGCGCACACGCTGGACGGAACTCTACCTCGATCCTTCGCGGCGCACGCTTGAGTGGGAATCAGTTACACAAGAGAGCAAGGTTGAATACCGGGCGCTCGGCGACGGTGTGACGTTCGTGACCGCTCCGCTCGCAGAAGAGACGGAAATTACTGGACCCGTGGCGGTAAAACTCTTCCTCGCGTCTTCAACTATCGACGCGGACGTGTTCACCACGCTGCGCGTTTTCGATCCCAACGGCAAAGAAGTCGATTTCCAGGGCGCGCTCGATCCGCACACGCCGATTGGACAGGGCTGGCTGCGCGCGTCGCATCGCAAGCTCGACCCGCGGCTCACGACCAAGTACCGTCCGTACCACACGCACGACGAGATACAGTTGTTGACGAAGGGCGAGGTCGTCGAACTCGACGTGGAAATCTGGCCCACCTGCATCGTCATCCCCGCCGGCTGCCGGATCGCGTTGACGATTCAAGGCAAGGATTTCGAGCGCGCCGGCGAGTCGCGCCAGCCGGGAAGTTTCGTCAATCCATTCCGCGGCTCGGGACCGTTCACGCACACCAATCCGCAGGATCGCCCGCGCGAAATCTTCGACAATGTGCACACGCTCTTCGGCGGCGGCACGCGACGCTCCTACCTACTCCTTCCAATTATTCCCAAGGTGTAGTCAAGCGAACCACAAAGACACAAACGCACGAAGGAAAAAAGAAATTCTTTGTGTCTTCGTGCCTTTGTGGTAACCGTATGCTACGAGGAGTTTGTGATGAGATTAGATCCAAAGAAAACTGCCGCGGTGTGCGTTGACCTGCATCGCGGGCATCTCGATCCCGCGGTCGCGACGGTGCCGCTGCCGCCCGACCGCGCGGCGCGCGTCATCCGCGACACCGCGCCGTTCTTGCGCGGTTTGCGCGCGCGCGGCGTGCCGGTGATTCACGTCGTCTCGCAGTACCGCGACTCGGACGAGATTGCCGCCAATCCGTTCTGGAAGGCGATCAACGACGACCCGACCAAAGCGCGGCGCGGAATTCTCAAGCACAACTTGCAGGGCAAGCCCGGCACGCAAGTCATCCCCGAACTGTGGGACGACCGCGATATTCGCGTCGATACCAAAAAGCGGTACAGCTCCTATCTCGGCACCGATTTGGAATTCGTCTTGCGCGCCAAAGGCGTGGACACGGTGATCGTCTGCGGCGTGAACACAAACACCTGCGTCTTCTGTCTGGCGTTCGAGAGCACCAATCGCGATTTTCGCGTCGTCATCGCCGAGGAAGGCGTCGACACGATGGACGGCGAAGAGATGCATCGTTGGGCGCTCAAATCGATGGCGGCGTCGCTCGGCTGGGTGATGCACACGGACGAAATATTGCAAGCGCTGGATGGCGCGCGTTGAGTGAAGCAGCCCTAGCGCAGCGGACGGGCATACGATGGCACCAACGCGCCGGCGTGTGGATCGGGATTGGTGTTGGTCCCGGAACTTTTACGGTGGGCGGCGCGCTTGCCGCGAATCTGCCGCTCAAGTCCCTGCTGATCCTCATTCCGCTGGGCACCCTCGCGCTTGGCGGAATCACCATCTTGCAAGCGGCAGTGAGTCGCCGCCGCCGCGAGCGTTCGAATGAACGCGCGGTGAGCACGTTCGGAAA
>JBBIJS010000368.1:0-2605 GCA_037445855.1 Chloroflexota bacterium
ACGCTCGACCTTGACGCGACCTTGAATCAACTGAACACGCGCGCGAGCGGACTCGACGCGACCCAAGTCGCCGAACGCTTGGCGCGCGTCGGACGGAACGAGATCGCGCGGCGCAAACCGATCTCGCCGCTGTGGTTGTTGCTCAAACAATTCGCCAATTTTTTTATTCTCGTGTTGTTGTTCGCCGCGCTGCTCGCCCTGGCGGTCAGTTTTCTGCCTGGCGAAAGCGGCCGCCGTCTGACCGCGTATTTCATCCTGGGCATCATCGTCCTCAGCGTGCTGTTGAGTTTCTACGAAGAGTATCACGCGCAAAAGGAACTGGACGCGCTCGACCAGATGCTGGTATTCCAAGCCACCGTTCGGCGCGACGGCGTGCGGCGCACGATTGACGCGGCAGAGGTTGTGCCTGGCGATCTACTCGTCCTGGCGCAAGGACAAAAAGTTCCCGCCGATGCGCGCGTGATCGAAGCGAACAATTTGCGCGTCGACGAATCTGCGCTCACTGGCGAAAGCGTCGGCGTGGACAAGTCACCCGCGCCAGTCGCCGCGGATACGCCGCTCGCCGAACGCACGAGCATGGTCTACGGTTCGACGTACATCACGCACGGCATCGGCGTGGCAGTGGCGGTCGAAACCGGGATGGCAACCCAGGTCGGACAGATCGCGGCGACGCTGGAGCAGATGCGCGAGCGCCCCACGCCGTTTCAAGTCGAAGTGCAAAAGATGGCGCGACAGATGACCTTTCTCGTCGGCGGACTCGCGGTCGTCGTCGCGCTCATTTTGCTTTTCGTGTTGCGCGAGCCGTGGATCGATGTCGCGCTCAACACGCTCAGTCTCGCCGTTGCGACGATCCCCGAAAGTCTGCCGATCGTGCTGACGTTCGCGCTCGCGCTCGGCGCGCACGAGATGGCGCGGCGTCAAGCGGTCGTGCGCCGCCTGGCGGTCGTCGAATCCCTGGGTTCGGTGGACACGATTTGCACCGACAAGACCGGGACGCTGACGCAAAATCAGATGACGGTCGAGCGCGTGTTCGCGGACGGACAACTCGTCCCTGCGCCGCAAGGACCAGTGAAGGATGAGGCGGTAAATGAAATCCTGCGCGCGGGATTGCTCTGCAACGAAGCGACGGTCGAAGATACCGCTTCGTTCAAACTCGGCGGCGATCCGGTGGATACGGCGTTACTGCGCGCGGCGCACGCCGCCGGATTGGACGTCGAACGCGCGCGCGCGGCGTACCCCAAGGTCGGCGAAATTCCGTTCAGTTCCGAACGCAAGATGATGACGACCCTGCACTCGTTCGATGGATCGTTTGTGGCGTACACCAAAGGCGCGGCGGAAGCCGTGCTGTCGCGCTGTACGATGATCTGGCAAGCGGGACGCGCCGCGCCGTTGGACGCCGCCGGGCATCAGGCAATCGAAAAGACGCTCGCTCAGTTGGAGCGCGAAGCGTGGTACGTGCTGGCGCTCGCGCAAAAACCAATCGCGGCGGCGAAAGTTGACGACACGATGGAGCAAGGTTTGACGCTGCTCGGTTTGCAAGCATTGCAAGACCCGCCGCGCCCCGGCGTCGCCCAAGCCATCGCGCGCGCTCAAGGCGCCGGGATTCGCGTGGTGATGATTACGGGCGACAACGGGCTGACCGCGCGCGCGGTCGGTACACAGTTGGGCATCGGCGAGCGCAGCGTCGAAAGCCGCGAACTGGAAAATCTGGCGGAGGCGGAATTGCGCGAACGTGTCAAGACAGTGGATATTGTCGCGCGCGCGACGCCGCAGATCAAACAACGTGTCTTGCAAGCGTTGCAAGCCGGCGGGCATTTCGTCGCGATGACCGGCGACGGCGTGAACGATGCGACCGCGCTCAAGCAATCGGACGTCGGCGCGGCGATGGGTTTGCGCGGCACCGACATCGCCAAAGAATCTGCCGCGCTGGTTCTGCTCGACGACAATTTTACGACGATCATCGCCGCGGTCGAGGAAGGGCGCCGCATCTTTGACAACATTCGCAAGTTCACCAACTATTTGCTCAGCACCAGTCTCGGCGAAGTCTTTGTCGTGCTGATGCTTTCGGCGGCGGGCTATTTTCCGCTTTCGGCGATCATGCTGTTGTGGGTCAACGTCGTGACCGATCTCGTTCCCGCGAGTGCGCTCGCCGCCGACCCGGCGGTGCCGCAAGTGATGCAACGCCGCCCGCGCCGGCACGATGAACCGATTCTGAACAAGGCGATTTACGCGACGATTGTCGGGAGTATTTTCCGCACGCTGATCGCGTACGGATTGATTTTCTGGATCGGACTGCAATTCGGCGATGTGACGTACGCGCGGACGATGCTGTTCACGAGCATCGTCCTGCACGCCTTTACGCGCGTGATGGTCGTGCGGCAGTTGGACAATCTATCGCTCTGGTCGAATCGAACCTTGTTGTGGAGTTACGCGGTCGCCGTGGGATTGCAACTCGTCGCGCTCTACACGCCGCTGCGCGATCTGTTTGGCATCGTGCCGCTGGACGTGCGCGCGTGGGCGGTGATGTTGCCGGTGGTCGCGTTGTCGTCGCTAACGGGGGTCTATATGACGCGCTGGATTTTGAAACGGGTACCCCTCTGGGAAA
>JBBIJS010000369.1:0-2559 GCA_037445855.1 Chloroflexota bacterium
TATCGAGACGCCGGATGGGACTGCCAAATTTTGGCTTGAGCCAACGATCGCGCTTGCGGAATATCACCGATTGAAATCCAAAATCCTAAAGAAATTGGACGCGCTGGTCCGGGAGCATGAAGATGAAATCAATGCGGAGTGGGACAGACACTTTGGTCAATGAGGTGACCAATATCAGCGCGGCGGGCTTTTGGTTGCTCGTGGACAATCACGAGTATTTTGTTCCGTTTGCGGACTACCCCGTGTTCAAGTCTGCGACGATCAACCAGATTTTCAATCTTCGACGGATCGGTCCCAGGCAATATCATTGGCCCTCGTTGGACGCTGACATCGAACTGGATGCGCTCGAACACCCCGAACAGTTTCCGCTGATCTACCGCTGAGACCGTGCGCCCAGTCCTTCGAGGTTTCGCGAAACCTCGAAGGACTTTTTCCTCCACAACCTTGATCTCCTCTTCCGTCAGCCCCCTGCGGCAACTCACGCGCAGCGACCAGCGCGTCAAGCTGCGCGTCCGCCGCGTCAATTCCCCGTCCAGCGAAAACCCGCGGCGATCTTTTCAAATATCGGCGCGTACCGATCTTCCTGGTTCAACGGCGCGGTGCAAGTGATGACGAAAAATTCCTTGCCGCGGACGATCAAATATTCGCGATTCGCCGTCGTCACGTTCTGGTCGTTCGGCAGCGTGAGCGTGTTGTGATACTGGAATTCCTCGGCGGCGCCCGCCAGCGTCTGCACGCGGCGGTGGAGCACCGGCTTGCTGCCGTTCGGCAAGTCTTGCAGCGCTTTCAGACCGATCGGGACGTACACCTCCAGCGGCGCTTCGATCAGCTGCGTGTGATGAAAGATATTCACGTTCGTGGAAAAGCTGCCGAGCGTTCCTTCCGGCGCTGAATCGACGGCGACGAATTTGACCGCTGGCGCAACCGAACTGCCCGGCGCGGTTCCAAATTCAGGGTTTTTGTCGCCGAGCGCGTTGGCGACTGCCGCGAGATCATTTTGATTGAGCGCGAGTTGTCTCCACGACGCCGGCAGCGCCAGCGCGAATCCATCACTCGGCACGCGGTAAATTTTCCAGCCCGGTTCAAGCGTCGGCGTGGGCAGTGCGGCGTCAGCCGATAGAGCGGCGGGCGATGACCGCGCGCGCTGGAGCGCATCCTGCGCGGACTGGAGCGGATTTTGATCGGCGGAGGTCAACGCGAGAAACGCAACGATGCCGCAGAGCAGCAGTCCATTCGCTGCGATCAGCGCGAGCAGGATCGACTTCTGCCGAGATGTCACGCCCAACCTCCGGCAGCATTATATCACCGCGCGCGGCGGCGTCAATGCGTCGCGCAAAAAATGAAAAGACCCGAAGGGTCGCTGGCGCGAAAACCCTTCGGGTCTAATTCTATTCCTCCGGCGGCTTATGCTCCACCACGTCAATTGTTTTGCTCACCGCCGCGTCCACGTGCCGCGAGAGGCGCGCCACGATGGACTTGATGCCCGACCAGCCGTAGCGTAACCGGCTAGCCGCCGCGCGCGGCGGTGTCGTTGCGCCGTGGCTGGGCGCGCTCCACTGGATCGCGCACGACGCCCACGTGAGTCCCGCGCCAAAGCCCACCATCACCAGATGATCGCCCGGCGTGACCTTGCCCGCGTCAATCGCTTCGCACAGCGCGATCGGAATCGACGCGGCGGACGTGTTGCCGTAGCGTTCGAGGTTCACGAAGACTTTTTCCGGCGGCAGCTTGAGCGCCTTCGCCGCGCTGTCGATGATGCGCGCGTTCGCCTGATGCGGAATGAACAGATCGATTTGGTCGAGTTGCCAGCCGGCTTGCTCGACCACCTGCCGCGCCGCGGATGCCATCACGCGCGTCGCAAAGCGATACACCTCGCGCCCGTGCATTTTGATCGTGTGCATTTTCGATAAGACCGTGTCCGGTCCGGCAGGATGCTTGGAGCCGCCGCCCGGCACCATCAGCAACTCGCCGCCGGAGCCATCCGAGCCCAAGATCGATGCGAGCACGCCGCCGGGTTCGTCGCTGCCGCGCAGGACTACCGCGCCCGCGCCGTCGCCGAACAAAACGCACGTGCCGCGATCCGTCCAATCGACGACGCGCGAGAGCGTTTCCGATCCGATGACGAGGATGGTGTTGTACATTCCGCCGCGAATCATCCCCGCGGCGGTCGAGAGCGCGTAGACAAAACCGGAACAGCCGGCTTCTAGATCGTACGCGCCGGCGTGCGCCGCGCCGAGCGCGTCTTGCACCAGGCACGCCGTCGCGGGGAAGATATATTCCGGCGTCGCGGTCGCGACGATCACCAGGTTGATCTCTGCCGGGTTCACGTCCGCGACCTCGATCGCTTCACGCGCGGCGTGCAGCGCCATCATCGCGGTCGTTTCTTTTGAGGACGCGATATGACGCTGCGCGATGCCGGTCCGTTCACGAATCCATTCGTCGGTCGTATCGACGGTCTTGGCAAGCTCTGCGTTGGTCAGGATGTTGGGCGGAACGTACTTGCCCCAGCCGATGATGTGGGCGTAACGCGGCATAGGAACCTCATTGCAGATTGTAGAT
>JBBIJS010000370.1:0-2511 GCA_037445855.1 Chloroflexota bacterium
GGCGATGACCTCAGCGGCGTCGAAGCGAAAGCGCTTGCCAGCGGCGCAAGCAAGTGCTACGTGCAAGACCTGCGCGACGAATTTATCACGAATTACATTTATCCAACCCTACAAGCCGGCGCGATCTATGAGCGCAAGTATCTACTCGGCACGTCGTTCGCGCGGCCGCTCATCGCCAAGGCGCAAGTCGAGGTCGCGGAGACGGAAGGGGCGGACGCGGTCTCGCATGGCGCAACCGGCAAGGGCAACGATCAGGTGCGTTTCGAGTTAACGTACCAAGCGTTGAATCCCAAGTTGAAGGTGATCGCGCCGTGGCGCGAGTGGGCGATTCGTTCGCGGGAGGACGCGATCAAGTACGCCAAGGAGCATGGCGTGCCGGTGACCGCGACGATCAAATCCATCTACTCGCGCGACTGGAATCTTTTCCACTTGTCGCACGAGGGCGGCATTCTCGAAGACCCGTGGCAGGAACCGGAAGCCGCGATGTACCAACTCACCCTCGCGCCGGAGCAAGCGCCTGACGAACCCGAATACGTCGAGATCGAATTCGAGCGCGGCATTCCGCACAAGATCAACGGGCACGCGCTGGGTCCGATCGAGTTGCTCACTACATTGAATCAACTCGGCGCGAAACATGGCGTGGGAAGGATTGACTTGGTCGAGAATCGCTTGGTCGGGATGAAATCGCACGGCGTCTATGAAACCCCCGGCGGTACGATTCTCGTCGAAGCGCACGACGCGCTCGAACAGATTTGTCTCGACCGTGAGACGCTGCACTACAAGCAGCAAATCGCACTGCGCTACGCCGACCTCGTTTACAATGGGCAATGGTTCACGCCGCTGCGCGAGGCGCTCGATGCATTCGTGCGCGAGACGCAACAGACGCTGACGGGCGTGGTGCGCTTGAAACTCTACAAGGGCAACGTGACTCTCGTTGGGCGCAAATCGCCGTTCAGTTTGTATCGCGAGGATTACGCGACGTTCGGACAGGAAGATGTCTACAATCAAAAAGACGCCGAAGGATTCATTCGCCTGTTCGGTCTGCCGCTGAAGGTGCGTGCGCTGATCGACATCGAACGCCACGGCAAGAGCGCGTACGCGCAGCCGGATTATAGCAAGTTCAAACGCGACTGAAGGGCGGTAGGCAGAAAGCGGAAAGCAGCAAAATGCTCACTGCCTACGGCTTTCCGCCTACTGCCTTCTCGCTGCGGAGACAATAATGGAGTACAAAGCAATTGGAGTCACCGCGCCGAACGGCTTTCGCGCCGCTGGCGTCGCGTGCGGACTCAAACCGAACAACGCGCTCGATCTCGCGCTGGTCGTGAGCGATAGCGATTGCGCGTGCGCCGGCGTCTTCACGACGAATCGTGTGCAAGCCGCGCCGGTGCTGTACGATAAAGAAATTCTGACGAAGAATCGCGGCGCGATCCGCGCGGTCGTCGCGAACAGCGGCTGCGCGAACGCGTGCACCGGCGACGCCGGGCTTGACGACACACGCGCAACCGCGGCAGCGACCGCGCACGCGCTCGGCTGCCGCGCCGATCAAGTGCTTGTGCTTTCGACCGGCGTCATTGGGCAGCGATTGCCGATGGACAAGATGCGCGCGGGCATTACACAAGCCGCCGCGGATTTGAAATACGATGGCAGCGCCAACGCCGCGCGCGCGATCATGACTACGGACACCAAGCCAAAGGTCTTCGCAATTCGCTCTTCGCAATTCGCAATTGGGGGAATGGCAAAAGGCGCGGGGATGATCCACCCCAATCTGGCGACGATGCTCGCGGTCATCACGACGGATGCGAAGATCGCGCCCGCCCTGCTCGACCAAGCATTGCGCGCGGCGGTGAGCGTGAGTTTCAATCGCATCAGCATCGATGGCGATATGAGCACGAATGACACGGTGCTGGTGTTAGCGAATGGCGCGTCGGGCTACGCAATACGCAATACGCAAGGTGTTGCCGATTTCACCGACGCGCTAACGCAGGTTGCCACCCATCTCGCAAAGCAACTCGTGCGCGACGGCGAAGGCGCGACCAAGTTCGTCGAAATCAACATCTCCGGCGCGAGCAACGAAACGGACGCGGCGCGCGTCGCACAAGCCATTGCCAATTCGCCGCTCGTCAAAACGGCGATCTATGGCGGCGACGCCAACTGGGGACGCGTCGTTGCCGCGGCGGGCTATTCCGGCGTCGCGGTCGAGCCATCGAAAATGAAACTGTGGTTTGGCGACGTGAACGTGTTCGCCTACGGAATGCCTGCGGATTTCGACGAAGCGGATTCGACGCGCGCGATTGCCGGCAACGACATCTCTATTCGGCTCGACCTTGGGATGGGCAGCGCGAGCGCAACCGTGTGGACGTGCGATCTGTCGCATGATTACGTGACGATCAATGGAAAATATAGAACGTAGGTAGGTAGACAGGGAAACAAGTATCGCTGATCACACTTGTTTACTTGTTTACTTGTCTCAGTACATCACAGATTTGAGGAGAAGGCGTTCTCTAACGCCGT
>JBBIJS010000371.1:0-2498 GCA_037445855.1 Chloroflexota bacterium
ACCGCATCGCGCGCGCCGGCATCGGCTTGGTGCCGCAAGGGCGGCGCATCTTTCCTGACTTGACGGTGCGTGAGAACCTGACGCTTGCCGCGCGGCAACGCGGCGGCAGCGACTGGGACGCGGTATATCAACCGCGGACGCGCTCTGCCGCAACGAAGAGGTGAAGAAGCAATAGTTGGGAGTGTAAGCCGGACGGAGGTGATTCGTTCCGTCGTCCGTCGCTCTGGGGGCATTGACAATCGAAGTGTTCTAGTGCTAGAATCATTCCGACAGAACGGCGTTCGGTATTACGAACGCCGCGTCAAATCCACCAGGAGGGTCCGTCACGATGAGCGAACCGTTTGTCACCGTCAGCCGTGAAGGTGCGGTTGGCGTCCTCATATTGAATCGCCCGCCGGCGAACAGCTACAACATGGATTTCGTCCGCGCGCTCAGCGCGGCGGTCGATCAAGTCGGCAGCGACTCCGAAATCCGCGCCGTCGTCGTCAAGAGCGCGCTCGAAAAATTCTTCTGCGCCGGCGCGGACGTCAAATTCTTCAGCGAAGGCACGCAGCAATCGAATATGGAGATGATCCGCGCCGAGCACGACGCGCTCGAACGCATCGGTCGCGTGTCGAAAATTTTTATCGCGCTGATCGGCGGACACGCGCTGGGCGGCGGCTTGGAAATCGCGCTCGCGTGCGATTTGCGTTTCAGCGGCGACGGCGATTTCAAACTCGGCTTGCCGGAAGCAACGCTGGGGCTTTTGCCCGGCAACGGCGGCACGCAGCGGCTGTCGCGCCTGATCGGCAAGAGCCGCGCGCTCGACCTGATGATTAACGGTCGCGCGGTCGCGCCGAGCGAAGCGCTCGCGCTCGGCATCGTCGATCGCGTCTTTCCGCAGGCGGAACTGGCGGCGAAGACGATGGAGTACGCGGCGAACCTTGCGCGCGGCGCGTCGTTCGCGATCGGGCGCATCAAGCTCGCGGTGAACGAGGGAATCGAAATGCCGCTCGCCGATGGGCTGGCGCACGAGCGTCAAGTGACCGAACAAGTTTTCCTGAGCGAGGACGCGAAGGAAGGCATCGCCGCGTTCGTGGAAAAACGCAAGCCGGCGTTCAAGGGAAAATAAATTTTGGCAGGGGCTCTAGTTTCTAGCCCCAATGAGGAGTCAACATGATCGGCAACATAATTGCTTTACTAGTGCTCGTTTTGATCGCAGTTGTTTTCGCTTTGTTGACACGTCGCGCTTGGCATGCTAAAAGATGGTTTATCAAACTCCCAGGCGTCGTGCTTAGCGGTTTGCTCACGCTTATCTTAACTCTGATCAGCGTCGCCGCCGCTAGTGGTCTCTATCAATCCTACACGCCGCGTGGCAGCCCGGTGCCTGACCTGAAAGTACAAAGTACACCAGACCAAATCGCACGCGGTCAACATCTAGCGAATAGTCTATGCGTAGGATGCCATTCGACGAATTCTGAATTGCCTCTGAGCGGTGGACGCGACGTCGCGGCGGGCTCGCCAATGCCGATTGGACAACTCTATTCGGTCAATCTAACGCCTGCGGGTCCGCTCAAGAATTGGTCGGATGGTGAGATTCTACGTGTATTGCGCGAAGGCGTGGATCGCGACGGTCATCCCCTCGCGGTGATGTCGAGTAACGGAGTGCGCTATTTGAGTGAAGATGACAAACAGGCGGTGATTGCTTATCTGCGCAGTCAGCCCGCTGTCACGAATGTCACGCCCGATCCGCCCGATCAAGTGAATCTACTTGGGTTTGTCCTGAGCGGTGCGGGTATCATCCAGTCCCAACCGCCTCTCACGGGCACCATTACTGCGCCAACAAAAGCCATTACAGCCGATTACGGCAAGTACGTTGTAGATTTCGAGGATTGTCGGACCTGTCACGGCGACGATTTGACGGGCGGCAATAGTCCTATATCGCCTCATGGTCCCAGCTTACGTGTGGTTCTCGGGTGGACGCAAGATCAATTCATCGCGACGATTCGCACAGGCAAAGACCCAGGTGGTCATGCTCTTTCAGAAATGATGCCATGGAAAGATTTCGCGCGCCTAGACAATGTGGAAATCGGCGCGGTCTATGCTTACTTGAAGAGTCTGCCGTCCAAATAGAAAGAAGGAGCGTATGCCTCCGTTCATTCAGGAAGACGCGCTGAAGCAGCGCCTCGAACACAAGCAGTTGGTCGAGAACGAAGACCACATGACCGCGCAGTACAAAGACGATTTGATCCGCATCCTCACCGTCTCCGCCGACACCGAGCTCGTCAGCGCGCCGGCGTACTATTACGCTGCGCGCAACGCGCCATCGGTCAATGCGATGATCTCGGCGCTCGCGATCATCCAGGACGAGATGGGGCACGCGCACATTGCGTACCGCCTGCTCGAAGACCTGGGCGTGAAGAAGGAGCAGATGATCTACGAGCGCGTCGCGCGCCAGTTCAAATACCCGTACGCGTTCGACGTGCCGCTCGAATCGTGGGAAGAACTCGTCGTCGCGA
>JBBIJS010000372.1:0-2478 GCA_037445855.1 Chloroflexota bacterium
TGCCGCGCTTTGCGTTTCAGATCAGCAGCATCATGTCGAACAATCTGTACAAAGCCAACTATGCGTTCCACAATCTCGCGCATTACGGCGAGGTGATCCCGATCATGCCGGAGTTTACGCAGCGCGTCGGCTTGTTCGACACGGACAAGATGGCGTACGTGATCGCCGAAGGCGAACGCGCCGCGCAAGAACAGCTGCCGTACCTCCAGCGGCTCCTGGAAGCAGAACAAAACCCCGTCGCGTAAGACGGGGTTTGTTGTTGTAGGGGCGCGGCACACCTGCCCTGGCACTTGCGTTCCCGCCAGGGCAAGTGTGCCGCGCCCCTACTTGAGCGCGAAATACTTGTCCACGATCTCGCGGAAGATTGGCGCGGCGGTGGTCGATCCCTCGCCGCCGTGCTCCGCGATCACGACCACCGCGATCTTCGGCTTGTCCGCCGGCGCGTAGCCGGCAAACCACGAATGCGGCTCGCCGGTTTTGAACACTTCCGCGGTGCCGGTCTTGCCCGCCGAAATAATCTTGTCGCCGCGGAACGCGCTGTACGCGGTCCCATCCCGGTCGGTCGTCACGCGCGTCAGCGCCTGTCGGATCGACGCGAGCGTCGCGGCGGTGACGGGCAGTTTGCCGCGCACCTTCGCTGGGAAAATGATCTCCGTGCCGTCCGCCAGACTGCTGACGCTCGCGACGACGTGCGGCTCGTAGAGCGTGCCGCCGTTCGCGACCGCGGCGAGCAGGTCCACGATTTGCAGCGGCGACGCCAGCAGCGCGCCTTGACCGATCACCAGGTTGATCGGATCGCCGGGACGCCAGACGCCGGTGTTGGGATCGGGAATGACGCCGGGCGATTCGGCAAGCTCAAAGCCGGTGTCCGCACCCAATCCGAACGCGCGCGCGAAATTCGGCAGCAGGTTGTGATCGATCTGATCGAGCTTCTGTCCGACCTGGTAAAAGACCACGTCGTCCGATTGAGTGAGCGCGCTGGTGAGCGGCATCGTCCCCAGCCCTTTGCCGGTGATCGGAAAGGTCCAGTTGTACTTGCGATTGTTGACGCCCAGCCCGTCCCAGTAGCCCGTGGCGTCGCTGAAGAGCGTGTTCGCCGACATGCCGCCTTTTTCCAGCGCGGCAGAGTACGAAACGATTTTGAAAACCGAGCCGGGGGGAAACGCGCTCTGCGCCGCGCGATTGATCAGCGGATCGCCCGGATCGTTGAGGAGCGCCGTCCAGTCTGAGACGGACATGCGCTGCGACAATCGATTGGGGTCGATGGTGGGATGGCTCGCCATCGCCAAAATGTTGCCGTTGGAAATATCCATCACGATCGCCGCGCCGATGTGATCGCCGAGCGCTTTCTCGACGATCTGCTGCACGTCGATATCGAGCGTCGCGTGAACGCTCTGGCTCTGCTTCGCCGGGATATTCGCGAGGGTCGCGGTGATCGCGCCGCTCGGCGTGAGAATGTCCAGCCGCCCGCCGCGCGTGCCGGCAAGATATTGTTCGCCCCACAACTCCAAACCGGACTGACCGATCAGGTCGCCTTCGCGATACCCCTGCGGCTGGAGCTTGGTAAGTTGTTCCGCGCTGATTTGCCCCACGTAGCCGATCACGTGCGCGGCGAGCGTCCCGTTCGGGTACGTGCGCAGGTCTTGCGTCTTATCGGTGTGGATACCGGGCTGGGTCAGCGCGTCGAGATTCGCGTTGACCTGGGCGGCGGTCAGCGTGCCGATGGCAGTGCGCCAATCGCCGGGAAATTTGCTGTACAGCGCCTTGACCGCGCCGGCGGACATTCCAAAAACGCGCGCGAGCGCGCTGAGCACCGCGTTCTCGTTTTTCATTTCCGCTGGCACCACCTCGACGATGGTGAGTTCCTGCGGCGCGGTCAGCGGGCGTCCTGTGCGATCGAAAATATCTGCGCGCGCGGACGCCAGCGGCGTGAGGTGCACCGTGCCGCCGTTCGCCAATTGCGTAAAGATCAAGCCGGGATTCCACAGCACGCCCCAGCGCCCATTCTCGCGGCGGAGCAGCATTGTGTTGTCTTGCCGGAGCGTGCCCGCCGCGACGGTCTCCATCGTCACGGAAAATTTCACTTCGGCTTCGTTACCCTCTTCGTGCGTGGACGTGAGCGTCGGCTTGACGCTCGTGATCGTGGCTTCGGTCGTGATGCCTTTGTAGCGCGCGACAAACTGATCGACCGGTGTGGTCTCTTGACGGCTGGGCGCGACCATTTGGTACATCGCGTTGTAATCGCCCTCGCTCCACGCTTTGAGAAACGCGCGCGCGGTATCTTCGGCAAAAGTGATCGGCGTTGGCGTCGCGGCGGGCGTGGGGGTGGCGGAAGCGCCGGGCAGGCTGCCGCACCCAGCGAGGAAGAGCGTGACGAGCAAGAACGGGAGTCGTTTCATTCTTAAACCTCAGAACCAACTCAACGCAAAAGATTATAACTGACTTGCCGCGCAGCGTCAAAAGCGATGACTGGTGACG
>JBBIJS010000373.1:0-2431 GCA_037445855.1 Chloroflexota bacterium
GATTCCAGCATAATGTCCTGCCCGAATCCGGCGAGCGCGGCAAAGACGTAGAGAAAGATCGGTCCGATGTGGACATCACCGATGTTGATGTTGCCGGCGACGACGCCGGCTTGCGAGAGCACGAAGAGCACGCCGGCGAGCAGCGCACCGACGATGGGGCGCGCGAAATAACCCGCGTCGCTTGCGGGATCGTACTCGCGCTGCCGCATCGCCGACGCCAGACTAGTGAGCGCGCCTAGCCCGCCGCCGATGCTGCCCCACGCTGCCGCGCGCAGCAGAACGATAAGTTCCGGCGCGACCGCCAGCCCGAACAGAGTCAGGTTCAAAATATACGTCACCGCAACGGTCAGCGTCCCCGCAAAAAGCAGAGCGAGATTCCACAGCCAGATCGTCCATACCACCGGGCGGCGCGCGGCTTGCTGACTCATTGCGCTGCGCTTGAGCCGCGCCTCTACTGATTCCGCGTAGAATTCCGCGGTCGCGAAATCCTGTTTGCTAAATGCCTCACGCGCCTTCAAGAGCAAACCCATGCACTCGTTCGTCACTCCTCGACTATTCCCCGCGCGCTGCTTGACCTCGTCGTACAACTGGCTGATGCGGTCTGGCGGCGCGGTGGGCGCAGCCGCGACGACTGGCTCTGGATCGAAGGTGGGCGCGCGGTTGGTCGCCGGCAGTGGCGCGGCGAGCGGCGGCGCGGCAGGCAGCGGCGCGGGCGCGGCGATCTGTTCCGGCGGGGGCGGCGACACGGTCGTGACCGGCTGTGGCGGCTCGACGACATAGCCCGGCGAGGATGCCGCGCTGCTGTCGCCAAACAGTGCGTCGACGGGACGGCGCTTGAAGTTGTCAGTCTGGTTTGGCATTGAGAATCACCTCCGCCAGTTCGCGGTACGCGGCTGCGCCTTCATTGTTCGCATCGATCTCGAAAATCGTGCGGCGCTGTTCCGGCGCTTCGGCAAACCGCACACTCTCCTTGATAATCACGTTCAGCACCTTGTTGGGATACGTGGCGCGGACTTGGTCCAACACGGCGCGCGAGTGGGTCCGCCGCGGGTTGTACATCGTCGGCACGATGCCGATCAGTTTCAGTTTCGGATTCAGCCGCCGCTGGATGCGCGCGACCACGTCGATCAGCGCGTCGAGTCCGCGCATCGCGAGAAACTCGCATTGCAGTGGGACAAGGATTTCGTCCGCCGCCGCGAGCGCGTTCACGGTCAAGAGTCCCAAACTTGGCGGGCAATCGATCAGGATAAAGTTGTACTTGTCGCGGAAATTGGTGAGCGCGTCGCGCAAGACGTATTCCCTGCCCATCATCGCGACGAGTTGCAGCTCCGCGCCGGCAAGATCGATGTTCGCCGGCACCACATCGAGGTGCGGGCGGACGTGGTGCGTCACTGCCGCGATCGGAATGCGGGCATCGGTGAGGATCGAGTAAAGGGTGAATTCGAGATCGTACGCCGGGATACCGAGGGAGAGCGAGAGCGCGCCTTGCGGATCGGCATCGATCAACAGGGTGTATTCTCCTTTTTGCGCGAGCGCGGCGCCGAGGTTGATCGTCGTCGTCGTCTTGCCGACGCCGCCTTTTTGATTGATGATGGCAATCACGCGTCCCATCGAATCTCCCGGGTGGATCAGTTGAGGACGAGATGATTATACCATAAAAAAGGGAAACGCTGCCCCTTGATTTTTCGGGATGACCGCGTTATACTTCGCGTGTTCAAGCTCGTCTGCGCCTGCTGCGTCTCGCTTCCCATGCTCAGAATGGAGGACCCCTATGGCGATCCGTCCGCTTCGTCCAGATGAACAATCGGTCGCGCAACAAATCTTCGCCAGCGGATTGGACCTGACGCGCGTGCAGATCAATGAGGGCAGCCAGGTTCCCAATCAGATCGGTCAGCTGGGCGCGCTCCTCAGAGGCAAGCCCGCGCCGCAAGCGAATGCGATCACCGTAGGCAATACCTCCTATTTTCCGCGCGCGCTGACCGGCGACGTCGTAGACATCGCCTGGCTGATGCACGAACTCACCCATCAGTGGCAGTATCAGCATTTTGGGATGATTTATCTTGCCCAAGCGATCGTGGCGCCGACGTACGTTTATTGCGATCCGGGCGAGACGCCCGCCGCGGCATTAACGCGCTGCCGGACGCTGGGAAAAACATTCGCGTCGTTCAATCGCGAACAGCAGGGCGATATCGTCCGCGATTATTATTTTGCCCTGAAGCAATCGCAAGACCCCACTGCGCCGCCGCCGGATTTGTCCGCGTGGGATCCGTACCTGCAGGAGATCCGCCAAGCGAAGACCTAACGCGGCGTCGCCGCAATCAAATTATTTGGACGCGGATAAACGCTGACCCTGGCATGACTGTGGCGAACCACGCCGCAGCCACGTACCCCGTCTGGGCAAGTGTGGTTTTTCCTTCCGCGAAAATCCGCG
>JBBIJS010000374.1:0-2426 GCA_037445855.1 Chloroflexota bacterium
ACGGCGAACGCGCAGGCGTTCGTGCTGCCGACGGTCGTACCGCTGCCGCCGCGAGTTGAGGAAACGCCGCAACAAGTCGTGACGCCGCTACGCTTCGCGGAGATCGGCTTGCTATTCCTCGCGGCGTTCTTCGGCGCGCTGATGGTGCTGTTGCGAAAGAGAAACTGAGAGAACCAAGCCGGGCGAGCCAACATGGCTCGCCCGGCTTTTTAATTCACTACCGACGAGGTTCTCGAGCTTGTCCGTCGTCTGCGGGCGCGGCACATTGCGCGCCTGCCAATCGATCTTGACCGCGCGCACGCCCGCGACGCCGGCGAGCGATGCGCGCACCTGTCGCTCCAGCGGCGCGCGAATCGGCGCGCCGATTTCGTCGAGCAGGATCGTGAACGAAACCGTGCCGTCTTTCGCGACCAGGTCTTTGACCATTTTCAGTTGCACGATATCGCGCCCGGATTCTGGATGCGCGACGCGCGCGAGCGCGGTGAGGACTTGGGTTGGGTCAATCGTTGGGGTTGGGCGCTGGAATCGTCTTAGCATGGTCTACCGCAACGCCACCCGCGCGTAGCCGCGCTCTTGCGCGATATAGTCGAGGTGGAGCGTCGCGAGGTCTTGGACCGCGAGGAGTTCGAGGGGCGTGGGCGAGAACGCGGAGATCACCTTGATGTACCCGTGGCAGTTGTCGCAACTGTCGATCCGCATCTGCTCGCGCTGTTTCTCCGGATACAAATAGCCAAGCGTCGCAGGGTCGGTGTTGCCGCAGTAGAGGCACTGGACGCGCGGGAATCGCCAGTCCGCGCCGCACGACCCACACCGCAAATGCTTCTCCTGATCGTTCCCCTGTAGTTCGCCGAGTGTTGCCGCCGCGCCGCAAATGAAACAATAGCCGCGCTGCCACGCGCTGCTTGGGACAAGCATAGTCAGCTGGCGCTGCCACGCGCGCAGCGCGGGCTTGACCGCATTCTGCGCCAGCGTCCACAACATCCCGTCGTCGAGTTTCGATTCCCGCGCCAGCCGCGTCACATACGCGTGGTCGCCGCGCGTGACGCGCGGGAGCAGCGCGCTCATATCGATGCGGTCGGATTCAAGCGCGACGCGAATCTGCTGCCCCGCCGCGGCGCGCAACAGCGCGCCATCGCCGCGCTGCGCGTTTTCGTACAGCGCGAGCGCATCGGGCGCGGGAGCACGTGACCACGGCGCGCGCGGTTTGTGCGGCGCGCGCGCGGCAGGCGGCTCTGCGAGCGCGCGCGCGAGGCGCAGCATCAAGTCGCGGACGCCTTGCGCGTCTACCGCCAGATCGACCGCGTGGAGGAGCGGCAAGCCCTGCTCCAGTTTCGCGCGCGCTTGTGGCTCGGTCAATTCAATAGGTCCGACGTCGATGGTCGCGTCGCGGAGGAGCGGGAGAACCACCGCGTAGACACGCGCGGCGTCGGCGAGGTCGGGCGACGCGGCGGCGAGCGAGGAAAGTTGCTGGACGATGGGATCGATGGTTGTTGCAGGCATTTGATCTCGTCGCGGACGAAGGACGAAAGACGGTTGACGGAAGCAACCGTCCTGCGTCTTCGGTCATCCGTCTTTCTTTCGGCTGAAGAACTCGTGGGTCGCGCGCGCGTCATCGCCGCCGAGCGCGATAATTTTGTCGATGTCGTCGCGCAAGTGAACGAGCATCGCGTAGAGCATCGCGGTGTTGATCGCGTCGGCTTGGAGCCAGGGATTTCGCTCCCGTGAGGCGACGAGCCAATCGGAAAATCGCTCCATCGTCTTCATTGCGTCTTCGAGCGTGTCGTCTTTGCCTTTGCGGCGTTTACCCACCATGACGGTCTTGTCATCGAAAATCTCAATCTCAGGCATACCTCACTCCGAATGGTGATCTCCTCTGCGCGCCTACGGACATTGCTGCGTGGGCGCCAGTCTTATCTCTGCGACCAAACGCGTCTTTTGTATGCCAGTATCGCTCTGGCTGAGGAGCGCGAACGGCGACAGGTCTTGGTACGCCGTGACCTGATAACATTCCCCTGGAGTCATCTTGTCGAGAATGCTGCTATCGGGCACTTGGTACACGTTTCGTGGTCCAAAGTACAACTGGTATGCGTGCGCGTTCCCGCCTCTGGAATTCGTGCTAATCACGTCCTTCTTATCGGTGAGGCGCGCACTGATGGTTTGACTCCCCTGCGTGACTGAGTAAATGGTCGATCCTAACCAGTACGCTCCGAAGACGACCACGATCCCGATCGCCGCGGCGAAGGGAAGGTCGAGGTGCGGTTTATTCTCGCGGCGCATTTTGTGGAAACCGAGAAAGGCGAGGAGAAAAGCCGCGAGGGCGCCGACCAGTGGGACCACAAGAATTTGGAGGAGCGTCGCGGAGTATACCGTCTCGTTCATGGGTTACCTCTCTGTCGCGTCAGCAGGGTTAGCGCGTGCCGCGCACC
>JBBIJS010000375.1:0-2425 GCA_037445855.1 Chloroflexota bacterium
GGACCCGACTTGCCGGGCATTCCGTTCAACGAAGTCGGCGAGCAAACGTTCCTGCCGAACGCGCACAAGATCGCGGACGCATTGCGGACGCTTGCCGCATACTAACCGCAAAGAGCGCAAAGATCGCAAAGAAGATCATTTAACCTTTGCGCCCTTTGCGTTCTTTGCGGTTCAATACCAAAAGGGATGATAAAGTGATTCAATCACTGCTCAAGCGCGAAACCGAAAAACGCCCGCCGCGAATCAAATTCGATGGGCGCGCGCTGTTCCTTACCGAAGACGCCGCGCTCGTCAAGCAGCAACTCGCGGGACAAGACCTCGCGTGGAATCCATCGCTCAAACTGCGCGATAACATTTCGACGGACGAAATCACGCCGGCGTACATCTGCTACTACTATGATGAAACGCTCGGCGAATTTCCGTACCTCGGCTTGAAGTGCGGCGACGAATTTCCGATCACGCGCGGCGCGGTCAAGCAGGGCGGATTCGTCGCCTCCGTGGCGGGCAAACGGCGCGGCAAGGGCAGCAGCCGCGAGCAATCGCCGTACGCGGAAATGTGCGCGGGCATTCGCGTCGTCGTCGCAGAAAACGTCGAGCGCATCTACCAGCAGAACTGCCAAAACCTCGGCTTGTTCGTCACCACGAATTTCGGTGTGATCGATCAAATCCGTCGCGGTGAAGAGATCGCGCTGGAGGAATTTACACGCGGCGAGGACGAAATTACGCGGCAGGTCATCGAGTACGGCGGCTTGTTCAACTTCAACCTCGCGCGTTTGCAGGGCAAGGTTACGCCTCCGCGCATCACGACGCCGAAACGCGCAATGACATTGGCGGAGAAAATTCTGGCGCAGCATTTCGTCGTCGATCTATCGCGCGATCGAATCGGCGTGGCGGCGGTGAAGCCGGGCGACGCCGGTTTTGTTCGGACCGATTTGCGCTTCAGCCACGAGTACGTCACGCCGATGGCGGCGATCTTCTTCGAGCAGCTGGTCGGCAAAGATGAAAAGGTGAACGATCCGTCGTCCATCGTTTTCTTCCGCGACCACCTGACTTTTCTCGACAAGGTGATGCCAGCGGAACGCGTCAAGATGGGGCTGCTCGATCTTGCCGGCGACTTGAAGCGGAAGCAGGAAGAATTCGCGCGCGCGCAAGCAATTCGCCTGCACGGCGAGGTGAGCGGACGCGCTGGCTCGGAAGGCATTTGCCACTCGATGGTGCTGGAGAATTACGCGCTGCCCGGTCAGGTCATCGTCGGCAGCGACAGCCACACGCCGCACTCCGGCGCGATCGGCTGCCTCGCGTTCGGCATCGGCACGACCGACGTATTCAACGCGTGGATCACCAAAGACGTGCGCGTGCACGTGCCGGAGAGCGTCAAGATCGTCGTGCGCGGCAAGAAACCGGCGAACGTCACCGCGAAAGACATCATCCTCGAAATCCTGCGCCATCCGTACGTCAAGAACGGCGACGCGCTCGCGAAGGTGATCGAGTACAGCGGCGAGGCGATTGACGCGCTCTCCATCGACGAGCGCGCGACGATGACGAATATGGCGGCGGAGATCGGCGGATTTACGGGCATCATCGCGACCGCGTCGACCGACGGCGCACCCAACGCGCGCGCGGTCGAGTTTCTTGTGGCGCGGCGCGGCATGTCGCGCGCGGAGGCGGAGAAACTGTGCGCGCCGTGGTTCAGCGATCCCGGCGCAGAATACGCGAAGACCATCGAGATCGATGCGAGCGCGCTGCGTCCCATCGTCGCCAAGCCGGGCGATCCGGGCAACGGCGTCTTTATCGACGAATTGCCGGGCGAGGTGGCGATCAACAGCGCGTACGGCGGCTCGTGCACCGCCGGCAAGAACGAGGATATGGACATGTACGCCGCGGTGTTTCGCCGCGCGCTCTCGGACGGCAAGCGCGTCGCGCCGGGCGTCCAGTGCTACATCCAGTTCGGCTCGCAATCGACGCGCGATTACGCCGCGCAGAAAGGGTACATCGATCTCTTCCGCGCGATCGGCGCGCAGATCATTGAGCCGAGTTGCGGCGCGTGCATCAACGCCGGACCAGGCGCGTCGAAATCGAAAGACGAAGTGACGATCAGCTCACAGAACCGCAATTTTCCCGGTCGCAGCGGACCGGGGCAAGTTTACCTCGCGTCGCCGTACACCGTCGCGGCGAGCGCGATCGCCGGCAAGATCGTCGCGGCGGAACTGGATGCTTAACGTCAGCGACCTTTCCACGTACTACGGCCCGATCCGCGCGTTGAAACAAGTAAACCTCCACGTTGACGCCGGCGAGATCGTCGCGCTTATCGGCGCGAACGGCGCGGGCAAGACGACGCTCCTCAACACGATCAGCGGCTTGCTCACTCCTCGACACGGTCAAATCCTCTTCGATGGTCGCGATCTCGCCGGACATTCGCCTGAAT
>JBBIJS010000376.1:0-2374 GCA_037445855.1 Chloroflexota bacterium
TACGGCAAATCGATTCCACAGATCGCGCAGGCGAAGGCGCGCGGGCAGGGCAAGCCGTGCGCCGCGTGCGGCTTGACCAAACGGTACGTGATGAATCGCATCGCGCTCGCGAAGGGCTATGCAGTGCTCGCGACCGGACACAACCTCGACGACGAGGTCGCGGTGCTGATGCAAAATACGCTGCGTTGGCAGACCGGCTATCTCGCGCGACAAGCGCCGGTACTGCCCGCGTCGCGCGAAGGGCTGACGCGCAAGGTCAAGCCGTTCTGCCGGTTCTACGAACGCGAGACCGCGACGTACGCGCTCGTGCGCGGCATCGATTATATTTACGACGAGTGCCCGCACGCGGTCGGTAACCTGACGAATTTCTACAAGACGCTGCTGAACCAACTCGAAACGCAATCGCCCGGCGCGAAACTCGGCTTTTATCTGGAGTTCCTCCGCGCGCGTAGCGAAGGCGCGTTCGAGCAATTCAACAAAGTCGATACGCTCCACGCGTGCGAGGTCTGCGGTCAGCCGACCAGCGCGCCGGGGCGCTGCGCGTTCTGCCGGATGTGGGACATTGAAAAACTGAATGGCGCGCTTGTTCGATAACGCAAGCGCTTGCCAAGCCCACTATGACCATCGAGGAAGCCATCGAAGAACCGATTATTGAATCTTCCGTTGAATCGAGCGGGAGCGGTCTTGTTGGCGCGGCGGCGATTATTGCGGCGGGTAACGTCGCGAGCCGCGTGCTTGGGCTGGTACGCGAGACGGTCATCGCCTACCTCTTTGGCGCGACCGGCTACGTCAGTGTGTTCCGCGTTGCGGCGACGCTGATCCAAACGCTGTACGATTTTCTCGTCGGCGGGATGGTCAGCGCGGCGCTCGTGCCGGTCTTTTCTGATTTCGCCAAGCAGGATCGCGAGTCGCTCTGGCGCGTCGCCAGCGTCGTCATCAACGTCCTCGCCATCGCGCTCGCGCTCGCGGTGCTCGTCCTCGAAATCTTCGCGCCCCAGCTCGTATGGATTCTCGGCGGTGGGTACGACCCCGCGCTGCAAGACGCGGCGGTCCAAATGGTGCGGCTGATTTTGCCCGCGGTCTTTTTCCTTGGCATGTCGGGCGTCATCACCGGCTTGCTCTACTCGCTCAAACGGTTCACGTTCCCCGCGTTTACAACTGCCGCGTACAACCTCGCCATCGTCCTCGTCGCGCTCGCGCTCTCGCCGATTTTTGGAATCACCAGTCTGATCGTTGGCATTCTGATCGGCGCGGCGTCGCAAGTGGTATTGCAATTGCCCGGCTTGCGCGATATGCGCTATCGATTCGCGATTGATTTTCACCACCCGGCGCTGCGCCGGATCCTGCGACTGTACGTGCCCGTAGTTGCCGGTTTGAGCATCAGCGTCGTCGGCGTGGCGATTGATCGAAATCTCGCGTCGCACACCGGCGTACAGTCGCTGGCGTGGATGCAGGACGCGACAGTGCTGATTCAGTTCCCGTTGGGCTTGGTCGCCACGGCGATTTCGTTTGCGATACTGCCGACGCTGAGTAGCCAGTATTCAGTAACCAGTAATCAGTATTCAGTTACCAATAATCAGGATTCAGTGGCTGATAGCCAGATGACTGAATACCGAACACTGAAGACTGAACACTTTCGATCCACACTTGCTTTTGGAATCAAACTTGTCTTGTTGCTCATTCTTCCCGCCGCCATCGGCTTGTTCATCCTCGCGCATCCCATCGTCGCGCTGCTGTTCGAGCACGGCGCGTTTACGCCAAACGATACGCTCATGACCGCAACCGCGCTGCGTTTCTATCTGATTGGATTGCCGTTCGCAGCCATTGACCAGCCGCTCGTATTTGCATTCTACGCGCGGAAGAACACGCTGACGCCGAACCTCGTCGCGTTCGCCGGCGTCGCGATCTACCTCGTTGTCGCGCTCGCGCTGATCCAATCGTTTGGAATGATCGGATTAGTGATTGCGAATTCGGCGCAATTGACCGGGCACGCGCTGATTATGCTGTGGCTGACGCGGACGCGGCTCGGTGGATTGGGCGGGCAGGGCGTCGGCGCGCTGCTCGTGAAAGTGCTACTGGCGTCTGGCGCAATGGGCGCGGTCGCGTTCTTCGTCGCCGCGCGATTGGAAAACGCGACGCATCTGTGGCAAGTCGTCGCGCCAACCGCCGCCGCGGGCGCGGTCTACATCGCGCTGCTCCGGCTCTTGCGCGTGCGCGAGGCGGAGCGCGTGTGGCGGATTGTCTGGTCGCGAGTACGCCGGACATAGACCCGGAGGGTTTCCAAAAACCCTTCGGGTCTTCGCGTTTGACCTTGCGAGAGTTGGGCGTATAATGCAACAAACCTCGATGGGGAGGAACTATGCGTACCGATTAC
>JBBIJS010000377.1:0-2328 GCA_037445855.1 Chloroflexota bacterium
CGCTAGAGAGCGCTGGCTCCTCGCCCAAATTGTGATGTACTGAGACAAGGAAACAGGTAGACAAAGGGTGTTACTTGTCTACTTGTTTACCTGTTTACCTGTCTACCGGTCTACGCATCTCCTCGTACACTTTCCACGTTTCCCCCGCGATGCGCGCTTGCGTAAAGTGCGCCAGCACGCGGGCGCGCCCGCGCTGTCCCAATTCGCGGCGACGCGCTGGATCGCGCTGGAGTGTTTCGAGCTGCGCGCGCAGCGCGGCGACAGCGCCCTCTGGAAAGAGCAAGCCCGCGTCGCCGAGGACATTCGGAATCTCGCCGCAGTCGGACGCGACGACCGGAATCTCGCACGCCATCGCCTCGATCAGCACGCGGCCGAATTGTTCCTTCCAGTTGGGACGCGTGCGCGCGGCAAGGACCAGAACATCCAGTTGCCGATAGCGCGCCGGCACTTGGTCCGACGAGCGCACCACGTCGAAGAGCACGCGGGACGCGATGCCCAATTCGCGGGCGAGCGATTGCAACTGTTCCTTCGCCGGTCCGTTGCCGAGGAGTTGAACTTGCCAATTGCCTAACAAGCCGGCGGCGGCGCGCAAGAGCAGATCGATGCCTTTTTCTTCGACCAATCGCCCGAGGTAGCCAATGGTGAAAGTTTGGCGCGGCTCGCCGCCGGCTGCCGGCGCGAAAAAATTTGGATCGACGCCGAATTGTGGAATGACACTCACGCTGCCGCGATAACCCTTGGCGCGCAGCACAGCGACCGCTTCCGCGTTGCCGGCAAGCGCGTAATCGGCGTGGCGCAGAACGTAGGATTCGATCCACGCGAAGGGCAGCGGATAGCGGCGCAGGAGGTTCTGCCAGGTGAAGAAAAGCGTCTGCGCCCCGCCGCGCCGCGCCGCGCGCAGCGCGAGGAACGTCGCCAGATTGTACGGCTCTTCGTCGATGTGAACGATTGCGGGACGCACGCGGTCGATGATTCGCGGCAACGTGGGATAATAGTGGAAGTGAAACTGCCCATTGAAGCGCATCGCTTCGACGAGCAGCGCGTAGCCGCTGGTATGCGAGCGCTCGAGTGGGATGATGCCGCGCTCATCGCGCCAGAAGGGTGGGACGACGACGGTCAATTCGATGTCGGGCAGGCGGGCGAGTTCTTCCAGTTTGGTCTGGTACTGCCCGACGACGCACGCTTTGCTGACCATGAGGATGCGCATGGGGCAATTATAAAATGACAAATGAGAAATGACAAATGACGGAGGACGGAGGACGAAGGATGGAAGACGAATCACAGTTGAAGTTTTCCGTCATCGGTCATCCGTCGTCCGTCATTCGTCCTCTCATAGACCTGCTCGAATTTGGGAACGATCTTGCGCCAGTCGTATTTTTCTTCTGCCAGCGCGCGCGCGGCGCGTCCCAGCGCGCGGCGGCGCTCGGCATCGCGCAGCAGCGCGATCACTGCGCGTGCGAACGCGTCCGGCGTGTCGGCAACCACCGCGTCGCGGTCGGCGACGAGATCGATCCCCGCAACGCCGCGCGCGGTCGAAACAATCGCTTTGCCCATCGCCATCGCCTCGAGCACTTTGAGCCGCGTGCCGCTGCCCATCCGTAACGGGACGACGTAGACCGCCGCGTCGGCGACGTACGGGCGCGTGTCCGCCACCCAGCCGGTGACCTCGACGCCGGGACGTTCGTGCAGCGCGGCGACGCGCGGCGCGGGCTTTTGTCCGACGATCACGACGTGCGCCAGCGGCAGCGCGGCGCGGACGCGCGGCAGAATCTCGTCACAGAACCAGAGCAGCGCATCGACGTTGGGGCGAAAGTCCATTTTGCCGGCGAACACCATCGAAAGTTCAGCCAGCGGCTTGGCGCACACGTCGTTGGAGGGGACAAAGTAAGCGGTGTCGACGCCGTTGGGCACAACGGAAATTGGAGGTGGGAGGTTGGAGATTGGAGCCAGGAGCGCACGAATCGCGTCCGCGTCAGCGGCGGAGCACGCCGCGATCTGATTGGCGCGGCGGCAGACTGCGCGCTCGTAGCGCTCCAATTTTTTCCATTGAATCAGCGAGTAGAACGCCGCGTGCCAGCGCGTGACCCGTCGCGCGTCGGATGCGAACGCGGTGTGCTGCAAGACGTACTCGGCGTTGTGCTCGTCGAAAACGGAAAGTGGAGGTTGGAGGTTGGAGATTGGAGGTTGGAGATCGGGTCCAACTTCTAATTTCCACCTTCCAACTTCCAGCCAATACCGCGCCATTTCAATTCCTTCGATTTGGATCACGTCGAAAGTTTCGTCGCGCAAGACTGACGCGACTTGCGCGTGCATTTCGTCTGACTTGAG
>JBBIJS010000378.1:0-2299 GCA_037445855.1 Chloroflexota bacterium
ACCTGGCGAAGGTCGTGCTCGCCCACCACGCGCACGCGTTCAACCGCGAGGACGACGCGCAGCTCTATCTGAAAAATTATGGTTTCTTCAAATACAAAAAGGAAGGCGAGTACCACGGCTACAATCCCGCGGTCGTCAAGTCGCTGCACGCGGCGGTCAGCGCGCCCGGCGCGTTGAATGGAAACTTTCAGAACGCGTACGACAGGTACCGCGAGTTCAGCATTCAGGCGCACGATTATTCCTCCGCCGATTTGTCGGACCACCTCGACATTATTTTCGGCAAGCCGATTCCGCTGTCCGAGGTCGAGCCGGCGCGCGAGATCGTCAAACGATTTTCAGCGGCGGCGATGTCGCACGGCGCGCTGTCGATCGAAGCGCACAAGGCGATTGCGATCGCGATGAATCGTCTCGGCGCGCTGAGCAACAGCGGCGAAGGCGGCGAAGACGTTTCGCGGTACGGCACGGAAAGCAACAGCCGCATCAAGCAGGTCGCGTCCGCGCGGTTCGGCGTGACGCCGGCGTACCTGATGTCGGTGGACGAATTGCAGATCAAGATGGCGCAGGGTTCCAAGCCGGGCGAGGGCGGACAATTGCCGGCGGACAAGGTCACCGCCGAAATCGCGGCGATCCGCCACACCAGCCCCGGCGCCGCGCAGATTTCGCCGCCGCCGCACCATGACATTTACAGCATCGAAGACTTGGCGCAACTCGTATACGATTTGAAGCGCATCAACCCGCGCGCGAAGGTTTCGGTGAAATTGGTCGCGCAAGCCGGCGTCGGCACGATTGCCGCCGGCGTGGCGAAAGCATTCGCGGATGTGGTGCAGATCAGCGGACATTCCGGCGGCACCGGTGCGTCGCCGCTCTCGTCGATGAAGCACGTCGGCGTCGCGTGGGAACTGGGGCTGGCAGAGACGCAGCAAGTGCTCGTCGCCAATGATCTGCGCGGACGCGTGCGGATCCGCGTCGACGGCGGGTTCAAGACCGCGCGGCACGTGATCGTCGGCGCGCTGCTGGGCGCGGACGAATTCTCGTTCGGTACGGCGGTGCTGGTCGCGGCGGGCTGCATCATGGCGCGCGCCTGTCATAACAACACGTGCCCGACCGGTATCGCGACGCAGCGCGAGGATTTGCGCAAGAAATTTCCGAACGACCCGCAGCGCATCGTCGCGTATTTCAATTTTGTCGCGGAAGAGACGCGCGAGTACCTGGCGGCGCTGGGGTATCGATCATTCGACGAGATCATCGGACGAGTCGAGCATTTGGAATTCACGCCGCGTGCGAAAGGCACGCACGGCGCGTTCGCGCACGCGCTGCCCGCGCAGACGGACGCGCGGTGGTCGGTGGTCGAAAGCGCGCTGAGAGTGAGTTAGTGCCAGTGAGACAGTCGAACAGTAATCAGACTGTCCCACTGTTTTACTGTCCTACTGATTCACTGTCCCACTAGGAGAATTCAAGTGATTAACGATGAGCAAGAGCAGCTCCAAATCCCCGCCATCGAACTGCGGCATCTCCTGACCGATCCCGATCCGACGGGCACGCGCCCGCGTCGCAATATGCAGGCGCGGAACGATCGCGTCGAAGCGGAAACGCTGGACGATTGGCTGCTTGACGCGGCGATGCCAGCAATCGAGAATCGGACGCCGATTGTTTTGGAGCGCGAGATTCACAACACCGACCGCACGGTCGGCGCGCGGCTCGCCGGGGAAATCGCGCGGCGGTATGGCGATGCGGGTTTGCCCGTGGGAACGATTCGCGTGACGCTGACCGGCAGCGCGGGGCAGAGTTTCGGCGCGTTCAACATCAACGGCGTGCACCTCACACTCATCGGCGAGGCGAACGATTACGTGGGCAAGGGGATGGCGGGCGGCGAGATCGTTTTACGCTTGCCGTTCGGCGCGCGCTGGGCATCGAATGAAAATTTCATCGCGGGGAATACGCTGCTCTACGGCGCGACTGGCGGCGCGCTCTTCGCGTCGGGGCGCGTGGGCGAGCGATTCGCGGTACGCAATTGCGGCGCGGTCGCCGTCGTGGAAGGCGTGGGCGATCACGGCTGCGAATATATGACCAGCGGCACGGTCGTCGTGCTTGGCTGGACCGGGCACAACTTTGGCGCGGGGATGACCGGCGGCGTCGCGTTCGTCTACGACGAGGCGCGCACGTTCGAGTACCGGTTGAATCGTCAGCTCGTGCGCGCGGAGCGCATCGAAAATTCGGACGACGCGACGCGCCTGCGCGATCTTGTGCAGCAGCACGCGGACAAGACCGGCAGCGCGTGGTCGCGCGGGCTGCTGGAGCG
>JBBIJS010000379.1:0-2294 GCA_037445855.1 Chloroflexota bacterium
GGCGGGCTTGCGATTCATTGCAAGCCCATTTCGATTTTGGAGGAAACGTAAGATGCGTTCAACTATTTTAGCGCCACTTACCTTGCAACGCGTGATGATCGCCGTTCTATCGATCGTAATCGTTTTGACGATTGCCGCGTGCGGCTCGGCGACGCCCACGCGCCTCCCCGCGACCGCAACGTTGTCCGCGCTTGAGATAACGCCCAGCGGCGCGCCGACCGTTCCGCCCACCGCGACCGGTCCGGCGGGCGAGACCACGCCGATTCCGCCGCTGCCCACCGTCGGCACGCCGGGCGCGCCAGTCACCGCGACCGTCGCGGCGACGAAAGCAGCCGCTCTGCCCACGCGGACGCCGAAACCGGGGACGACCGCCGCGCCGCCTCCTCTCAAACCAGAAGTGCTTAGTGGTCGGCTGATCTATGACGTCTTTCTCGGCGGCGTTGACTTTAGCGCAAACACCGTCAATGTCGCGAATGTGTCCAATGGCGCTGCCGGGCAATTGATCGGGCGCGCGTCGTGGGGCGCGTTCTCGCCGGACGGTTCGCGCATCGCGTACTTCCATTGGGCGGATGGACTGTACATCGCTAACGCGGATGGCGGCGGCGCGATCGGTCCCCTGTACGTCAGCCCGGGCGTGTGCTGTCTCAACTGGTCACGCGACGGCGGCTGGATCGTCTTTGCCGATTCGCCGATTGCAAAAACGCCCGGCGGTCCCATCAAAATGCTTAAGGTCGACGGCGCCTACAAGACCATCGTCAATCTCAAAGTGTCCGGCAACGGACCGGCGTTCTCGCCGGCTGGGACGCAAATCGTTTTCTCCGGCTGTCTGCCCAACACCAACACGTGCGGTCTCGTCGTGACGCCGACGGACGGCAGCGGCGCGACGCGCGTGCTGACGCGCGACAATGGCGGCGACGCGCAGTGGTCGCCCGATGGCAAGCGGATCCTGTACCAAGCGCGGGACGCCGCCGGCAATATGCAAATCTATGTGATCAATGCCGATGGTTCCGACGCACGCAAGGAGTTGACTAACGGCAAGAGCAATGATGGACAGCCCGCGTGGTCGCGCGGGGGCGGCTCGATCTTTTGGCGGTCCGATCAGAACGGAACCGCGTGGGCAGTCTTTGTGATGAATGCGGATGGCTCCAACAAGCGCGTGCTCGTTTCCAACGCCCCAGCCAACCCGAATTTGTGGGGCTGGCAAACCATCAGTGTCGCGCCGTAACCCAGTGTAGAGACGTTCGCGAAGCGCGCGACGTCTCTACAATTTTGATTCAATGTGACCGCGCCGCTGCTCGTCATCAAAATTGGCAACTCGAACGTCACCGTTGGCGTTTTCGAAAACGCGAATCTCCGCGCGACCTGGCGCGCCCACTCCGAGACGGACAAGACCGCGGACGAGTACGCGATTCTCCTGGACGATTTCTTCACCGCTCTCCCGGTCGAAGACAAGGGCAGCTGGAAGGGGGTCGCCATCGTCTCGGTCGTGCCGCAGCTGACGACCACCTTCCAAGAACTGTGCCGCCGCCATTTGGAAATCGATCCGCTCGTGGTCGGTCCCGGCGTCAAGACCGGCATGCCGATTCGCTATGACGATCCGCGTGCGCTGGGCGCGGATCGGCTCGTCGCGGCGGTCGCGGCAAAGGCGCAGTTCGGCGCGCCGGCGATCGTCGTCGATTTTGGGACTGCCACGACGTTCAACGCGATCAACCGCGCCGGCGAGTTTGTCGGCGGCGCGATTGCGCCCGGGCTGAACCTCGCCGCGGACGCGCTGCACCAATCCACCGCGCAGCTGCCGCGCGTCGATCTCGCGATGCCGCCGCGCGCGATCGCGACGAACACCGTCCAGGCGATGCAGTCCGGCATCCTCTTCGGTTACGTCGGGATGGTCGAAGGGATGATCGCGCGGATGCGCGGCGAACTGGGCGAGCCGAACGCGCGCGTGATCGCGACCGGCGGACTGGCGCAGATGCTTGCGCCGCAGACGCGCGTCATCGAAGCGGTGGAGCCGGATTTGATATTGCATGGATTGCGGATTATTTTCGAGTTGAATAGTAGCCAGTAGCCAGTCGTCAGTAGTCAGATCGGTCCTTTCTTCAGAGGCAAAATGCACAAGTATCGTGAGTTGAAGGTCTGGCAACGTGCGATGAAGTTTACGGTGATAATATACCGGGAAAGTCGACAGTGCCTCCAGAGGAGCGATTTGGTCTAATCAGCCAGATTCGGCGTGCAGTGTGTTCCATCCCCATGAACATCGCCGAAGGAGCAGGCAACGATTCGGACAAGGAATTTTG
>JBBIJS010000380.1:0-2293 GCA_037445855.1 Chloroflexota bacterium
CGGTTGGCTTCCGCCATCTTGTGCGTTTCTTCTTTTTTCTTGATCGTCGCGCCCTGGTTCGCCGCGGTGTCCATCAACTCGGCGGCGAGTTTCTCCGCGTACGTCCGACCGGCGCGCGCGCGCGAGTTGGCGATCAACCAGCGCATCGCCAGCGCGATGCGCCGTTCGCCGGAGACTTCGACCGGCACCTGCAAAGTCGCACCACCCACGCGGCGCGGCTTGACTTCGATGCTGGGACCGGCATTGCGAATCGCCGACTCGAAGACTTCGACCGGGCTTTTCTTCATCTTCTCTTCGATGATGCCAAACGCGTTGCTGAGCAACCGCTCCGCCGTCGCCTTTTTGCCGCGCTGCATCACACGATTGATGAATTTCTGAACGGTAATGTTGTTGTATTTCGAGTCTGCGAGAACCACATGATGCTCGACATTGCCACCACGTCTAGGCATACATCCTCCAAATTAGCCAAAGCGCCAAATGTGCCAAAGAATCGCTCTGGCGAGTTTGACCACTACGCGGCTGCCACCGCTTCGCCCTTGGGACGCTTGGTGCCGTACTTGGAGCGCCCTTTGCGCCGCTTGTCCACGCCGGTCGTATCGAGCGCGCCGCGCACAATGTGATAGCGCACGCCAGGCAAGTCCTTCACGCGACCGCCGCGGATCAGCACGACAGAGTGCTCCTGCAATTGGTGACCTTCGCCGGGAATGTACGCCGTCACTTCGATGCCATTCGTCAGGCGGACGCGCGCAATCTTGCGCAACGCCGAGTTCGGCTTCTTGGGCGTCATCGTCCGCACCACGGTGCAGACGCCGCGCTTGAGCGGCGCGCCCTTACCGCGAATCTGGCGATTCTTCAGCGAGTTAAGCGTAAACCGCAGCGCGGGTGCTTTGGTTTTCTTGCCCTGCGTCTTGCGACCTTTCCGAATCAATTGGTTGATCGTGGGCACGTAATTCCTCCGATCGAACATCCCTTTTGGGGAATAAAACACCCTTCCGCAGGAAATGCTCGCCAATCGTCGCGAGACGATTGGCAGGAAGGGTGTGAATCTATCATCCTTCCGTCCACCAGCGGGACGATGGGTAGCTCCAGTTGCCGCAAAGCTGACCAGCGACCTCAATCATGTTTCCACGTTTTCTCTCGTGGACTATGATTGTTTGCGGAAACCTGTTACATCCTCCAAGATCAAAGGAGGATGGGAGACCCGTTGGGTCGTGGATCGCATTTTAGAGACCGGGGAGCTGCCAAAAAACACTTGGACATGCCGTCGGTCACGACCCACGAAGACCGATTATATGCAATAGTACTTTTTGTGTCAAATTGAACCTAACCCTCTGCCCCTGCCCTGCGCGGGAAGGGGTTGGGGATGGGTCACGCGGCAAGCGCGGTCGATTCTTCCGACTCTTCGGAAATGTCGTCTACCGTGACCGTCGGTGTAGGACCCAAGTCGATTCGAGCGGCATTGGGATTAAAACCGGTGCCGACTGGAATCAGCTTGCCAAGGATGACGTTTTCTTTCAAGCCGCGCAGTTGATCGATGCGACCGCGCACTGCCGCGTCGGTGAGCACGCGCGAAGTTTCTTGGAACGACGCCGCCGCCAGGAACGAGTCGGTCGCCAGCGCCGTTCGCGTCAAGCCCAGAAGAATCGGTTGCGCGTTCGCCGCTTCGCCGCTCGCTTCGATTGCCTTGCGGTTGCGCTCCTCGAACGCTTTCCGATCGAGGATTTCGCCTGGCAGCAGGTCGGTCGTGCCCGACGTTCGCACGCGCACGCGCCGCAGCATTTGCGAAACGATGATCTCGATGTGCTTGTCGTGGATGTTGACGCCCTGCGAGCGGTAGACACGCTGCACTTCTTCCACCAGGTAGACTTGCGTCGCCTCGCTGCCGAGAATGCGGAGAATCTCGCGCGGATTCTTCGAGCCTTCGGTCAATTGTTCGCCGGCAGTGACGCGCTGACCTTCCTCTATCCGGAGCCGCGCGGTCGCCGGCAATTCGTACGTCGATTCTTCACGCACGTCGCGTCGAATCGTCAGATGGCCCTTCTCGACCACGGCTTTCCCCGCGTTCGCGGCGGTGATTTCGCCGTTCGCGTTCTTGGCGATCACCTGGTCTTGCTCTACCTCGTCACCATCATGGACTGCTGCCTTGGTACCGCGCGGCAAAGCGTATTCGTCCTGCTCAACGTGCGCGTTGACAATGCGCAGGTGGCGTTCGTCGCCTTCGTTGTACAGTTCAACCACGCCATCGATCTCAGCCATGAGCGATTCACCCTTGGGATCGCGCGCCTCGAACAAC
>JBBIJS010000381.1:0-2273 GCA_037445855.1 Chloroflexota bacterium
GCGCTAGAGAGCGCTGGCTCCTCGCCCAAATCTGTGATGTACTGTGTCTACTTGTTTACTCGCTATCACATCATACTTGCGCGAAACTCGTCCCAGGTTTCTTTGCTGTAGCCGGCGAGCGGCTGCTTGACGAGCGCGCCTTTCGCAAGCGCCTTGACCTGATCCTCGTACGTCGCGCGGCTCTCCTCGACATACAGCACGCCGATCGGGATGCGCTCGCCCCATTCGTGCGCCTTTGCCATCGCGGTATTGTAATCGCGCGGATTGTACGACGCGTCGTCGTCCAACTTGTAGACGCGCGGGCGGTACCACTCGACCGTGTTGACGAGGTTGTAGACGACGCACGATTGCAACACGTCGACGAGCGCAAAACCCTTGTGCTGAATCGCCTTGGCGAACGTCGCCGCCATGTGCTTCGGATCGCCGGAAAACGTGCGCGCCACGAACGTCGCGCCGCCGGCAATCGCCATCACGACCGGATTGAATTCGATCTCGATCGCGCCGTCCGGCGTCGTCGAGGCAACCCAGCCCTTGGTGCTCGTCGGCGAGTATTGCCCCTTCGTCAACGCGTACACCTTGTTGTCTTCGACGATCATCGTAATGTCGGAGTTGCGGCGCAGCGCGTGAACAAAGTGTCCCGCGCCGATGCCGTACGCGTCGCCGTCGCCGACGGTGACGATGACCTTGAGGTCGTGGTTCGCGAGTTTCGCGCCCTGCGCCATCGGCAGCGAGCGACCGTGCAAGCCGAGAAAGCCGTTGGCGTGAACATAGTCCGGCAGCTTGCTGCCGCAGCCGATGCCGCTGACGAAGTACGCTTCGTGCGGCGGAATCTGCAACTGTGCCAGCGATTGCTTGACCGCGTTGAGGATGCCAAAGTCGCCGCAGCCGGGGCACCACGTCACCTCGCGTTCGCCTTCGTATGATTTGGGAGTCAGTTTGAATTCGGGCATTACTTTTGCGTCTATCATCTGAACTTCTCCGTAGTTGTTGTCTCTTCATCAAGACGGATGACGGAAGACGAAGGACGGAAGATTCCGTCGTCGGTCGTCTGTCTTCCGTCGGTTTTATGCGTGCACTTTGCGCGCGGCGGGTTTCTTCGCGCGCTTGCCGGCGCGACCGACGTGTCCGTTGTGTCCATTCGATTTCGCGGCGCGCGGCGTTGCGTGCTTCATCCGCACCTTGACCGTGTTCGCGATCTCGACGCCGGAAAATGGGCGGCCATTGTATTTCAGAATCTTGTCGTCGGGCACGCGTCCGGTGTACACGCGCACGACCTGCGCGAGCTGCGCGGTGTAGTTGCCTTCAATGTCGATCAAGTGCTTCGCCTTCGCCAGTTCCTTCTCCAGCCGCGCTTCGTCCAGCGGATAAATGTCGATAAAGTGCAGCGCGTTCGCCTTGATGCCGTCGGCGTTCAAGATATCGACCGCCTCGCGGATCGCGTGACGCGTCGCGCCCCAACCCATCAGCGTGATCGGTGCGTTCTTCGCGCCGTACCACTCCGGCATCCGCATTTCTTTTTTCGCGGTCTCGATCTTGCGCATCCGCTTTTCATGCTGCGCGACGCGGTTCGCCGCGTCTTCGTCTTCGATGCGCCCGGTCTCGGTGTGCTCGTCGCTCGTTACGGCGAAGACCGCGTTGGGATGTCCCTGGCGCGCGCGCGGCGAAATGCCGTCCGCCGTGATCGCGTAGCGTTTGTATTCGCCGGGCGCGAGCGCGTCCATCTGCGCTTCCGTCAGCGTCTTGCCGCGATCGATCTCGAATTGCTCGAACGGCATTTCGTCGACGCCGACCGAGCGCGACGCGAACGCCTGGTATCCTTCGGTGAGGATGAGCACGGGGCATTGATATTTTTCGGCGAGGTTGAACGCGCGCGCGGTGTCCGCGTAGCACGATTCCACGCCGCCCGGCGCGATCACGATGCGCGGAAATTCGTCCTGTGATGCGTGCATCAGAAAGAGCAAATCGCCCTGCCCGGTGCGTGTCGGCATTCCCGTCGAAGGACCGGGGCGCTGCGAATCGACGACGACGAGCGGCGTTTCCGCCATGCCCGCCATGCCGAGCGCCTCGACCATCAGCGAAAAGCCGCCGCCGCTGGTCGCGGTCATCGCGCGGACGCCGGTCTGCCCCGCGCCGATGGCGAACAGGATCGCGGCGAGTTCGTCTTCGGTCTGCTTGGTGACGAGGTTGAAGCGCTTGGCTTGCGCGGTCATAAATTCGATGATCGTCGTGCCGGGCGTCATCGGGTACGCGCTGATGAATTTGCAGCCCGCCGC
>JBBIJS010000382.1:0-2267 GCA_037445855.1 Chloroflexota bacterium
GGGTCGAGCATCATCGAATGATTGCGCGTCACCGTCTCTCTGCCCGCCAGCCCGATTGCCGCCGACTTGACGCCGCCCGAAAAGCCCATGAATTGGTGCGGCTCCAGATTGCCCAGTGCGATGCGGAACTCGGCGCGCGCAAAGACGCCGCTGATCCACACCGGCGTTCCGCGCGTGGTCGCGCCTAAATCCACCAGAGCCGCGCGATCGTCGCAATCGTGGCTGATCACGCGATAGCGCGCGAGAATTTCGAGCGGAACGACAGCCGCCAATTCGTCCGCGCGCATCGGCGCGTGCGTGCCAGTCGCGGCGATCAGCGTGATCGCGTCGTCGGCGATGCCGATGTCCGCGAGGCGTTGCAGCAGCGGCGGCAACAGCACGGCGAGCGGCACCGGGCGCGTCTTGTCGTTGATCGCCAGCGCGACCGACTTGGCGCGCGCGAACCGCGACCAATCGAACTCGCCAACCGGGTGCATCAGCGCGTCGATCACCGCGCGCGACGGATCTTCCGCTGGCGGAATCTGCGCCGGCGCGAGCACCTCGACGTGAAATGAATCGGGAATCGAAAAGGCAAGTTGAGTTCGGTTGTACGGGATACGATACCTAGTCATTGGCTTTAGGAAAAACGTGAGGCGTGACACGTGATCTCACGCATCACGCCTCACACCTTACGCGCTCCGATACAACTTGGTCAACACAAACTCATTGTGCCGCAACACCTCGGCTGCCGTCAAGCGACCGTTGATCGTGCGCTCCAACAGCTTGAGCGCGGCGTCGGCGGCTTGATCGAGGTTCATTTCCATTCGCAACATCCCGGTCAGGTCAACGTCGACGTGTTCCGACATCGTGGCAACCGTGAGCGGATTCGCAGACAGTTTGATGACGGGAATCACCGGATTGCCGATGATGTTGCCCTGCCCGGTCGTGAAGAAATGGACGACGGAACCAGCAGCGGCGCACAGCGTCACCATTTCGGCGGCGGCGCTGGACGAGTCCATAAAACTCAAGCCGGGCTTGCGCGGCTCTTCCGCCGGTTTCAAGAAATCCACGATCTTGCACCGCCCGGCTTTTTGGATATTGCCCATCGCTTTTTCTTCGATGGTCGTAAGTCCGCCGCGAATGTTGCCTTCGGTCGGCTGCGAGCCGAGCAAATCGACGCCCTGCGACTTGACGAGGTTCTGGTAGTCGTCGAATGCGGCTTTGAATTGCGCGGCGATTTGCGGCGTCGCGCATTGCTGCATGAGGATGTCTTCGCCGCCGGTCACTTCGGTCGTCTCGCCAAAGATCAGCGTCGCGCCGGCGTCCGCCAATCGTTCGAACGTCCGCCCCACCGTTGGGTTCGATGCGAGACCGGACGTCGTGTCTGACTCGCCGCATTTGGTGCTCATCGTCAGCTGCTTTACCGCGAACGGCTCGCGCTGAATTTCGGAGGCGTAATGCACGAATTCTTTCGCCTTGCGCGACGCGGCTTCGATCGTTTTCAGATCGCCGGATCGCTCGATGCTAAAGCCGGCGACCGGTTTGCCGGTTTTTTCGATTTCCTTGACGATGCGGTTCGTCCAGTTCGGCTCGATGCCAATGACGATGGCGGCGGCGCAATTCGGATTGCGCCCTTGCCCCGCCAGCGTGCGAAACGTCAATTCCAAATCCTCGCCGAATTGCAGACGACCGTACGGGTGCGGCAGCGCCATCGTCCCGCGAATATTGTGGGCGACGCCTTCGGCGGCGGCGTTCGACAAATCGTCGACCGGGATGATCAAAACATAGTTACGCACGCCAAAGCGTCCGTCAGGTCGACGATAGCCGGTGAATTTGAGGTCGGTTGGGTTGATCATACGGTCCACCTTTTCGTTTTGAGATTGTGGGTGTGCACGTGCGAGCCGCGCGGCGTGGCTTGCGACGCCATCCCGATGACGCGTCCGTACTCGATCACGTCCTTGCCGTTCGCGAGATCGCGCATCGCGACCTTGTGACCGAGCGGCACGTCGTTGACCAACTTGACAGACCCAACTGCCTTGCCCTCAAGCGTTACCGCGCCGACCTCCGACCCGGCTTTCAGGTCTTGCACCGCGACGCCGACATCATCGTCCGGTTCGTGCAGTAGAATTGCGTGAGCCATCGATCCTCCTTAGAAATTTCGGATTTCAGATTTCAGATTTGAAAATCTTCCACTCGATTTTGCGATTGCTGGGTTGCTCGCCTTCCAACAATCTTGTTCCATCAAATAACTCGAACGATGCAAGTCTGTTCGGATCGGGATACAGCCA
>JBBIJS010000383.1:0-2252 GCA_037445855.1 Chloroflexota bacterium
CCGCGGAGTCGCGCGCTCTGCCGCAACCGGCACTCCGCTTCGCTGCGTGCCTGACGACAAACCGACTTTGCAACAGCCCTGCTCCAATTCTTCCGGGCGGTTGACCGACCATCGATATTCAGGTATAGTGCAGTTTGCCTCCGACCCAACGTCGCGAGGTGTTTTCAACTGGAGTGATTATAGCATGGCTATTCCGGCAACGTCAATCAATCCGAACCGTTGGTCGCGGCTGAACGAATGGCTCACCGTGCGCCGCGCCCGCGTCAAAGACGCGGCGCTGAATATTCGCCGCGCGTTCGTCTTGGTCTGGCACGCGCATCCGCTTTCGGCGATGGCGATGGCAGCATGCACGCTCGTCGGCGCGCTCTTGCCGGCGACGCAGGCGTGGATCGGCAAACTCATCGTCGATGCGGTCGTGAACGGGATGAATACCGGCGCGGGCGCTCAAGCCGGCCTCACCTCGGTGCTGCCGCTGCTCGTCGCGGAATTTGTGATGCTGGTGCTCCAAGCCGGCATCTTGCAAGCGCGCACGCTCGCCGAACACGTTCTGCACGCGCGGCTCAACCTCGACATCAACAGGCGCATTATCCGTCAGGCGCTCGAACTCGATCTCAGTTATTTCGAGAACGCCGAGTACTACGACAAGCTGCAGAACGCGCGCCGCGAGGCGGACTGGCGCGGGCTGCAAATCGTCAACGGTGGTTTTTACCTCATCCAGAATTTCATCACGCTCGTTTCGTTCGGCGCGCTGCTCCTCCGCTTCAGCCCGTGGCTCGCGCTGATTCTATTCGCCGCCACGATCCCGGCATTCATCGCGCAAAGCCGCTACGCCGAGCTCTCGTTCCGCGTCCTCTCGTGGCGCGCGCCGGAAGCGCGCAAACTTTCGTACCTGGAATATCTGCTTACCGATTACGATTCGGTCAAAGAGATTCGGCTGTTTGGATTGGGCGAGCCGCTGCTGGGGCGCTACGCCAATCTCTTCTGGACTTTTTTGCAACAAGACCAATCGATCGCGCAAAAGCGCAGCTTCGCTTCGTTCGGCTGGGGCTTGCTCGCCACGCTCTCATACTACGCGGCGTACGCGTGGATCGTTTTCAACGCGGTCGGGAATCTGATTACGCTGGGCGATATGACCCTGTATCTCGGCATCTTCCGCGGCAGCCAGAGCACGTTCGAGGCGATCTTCAACGGCTTGAGTGAGTTGTACGAGAACGGTCTTTTTATGAGCAACCTTTTTACGTTCCTCGAACTCAAGCCGCAGATGGTCGCGGCGGCGCGCCCCTTGCCCGTCCCGCGCGACATCGCGCAGGGCATCGAGCTGCGGCACGTCTCGTTTAAGTACGCCGGGCACGCGGCATACGCGCTGCATGACGTGAATCTGAAAATCAGTCCCGCCGAAAAGATCGCGCTCGTCGGCCCGAACGGCGCGGGCAAGACCACGCTCATCAAACTGCTCACGCGCCTGTACGATCCAACCGAAGGCCAAATCCTGCTCGATGGAATCGATCTGCGCGAATTTGATCTGCACGAACTGCGGCAACGCATCGGCGTGATCTTTCAGGATTTCGTGCGCTATCATCTCGCCGCGTCAGAGAACGTGGGCTTTGGACAGATCGAAGCGCTCGACGACCGACCGCGCATCGTGCGCGCCGCGGAGAAGAGCGGCGCGCACCCGCTCATCACCGCGCTGCCGGACGGATACGAAACGACGCTCGGGCGCTGGTTCTCCAAGGGGCGCGATCTCTCCGGCGGCGAGTGGCAAAAGATCGCACTGGCGCGCGCGTTCATGCGCGACTGCCGCGTCCTCGTCCTCGACGAGCCGACCGCGGCGCTGGACGCTGAGAATGAATTGAAAGTGTTCCAGCAATTCCGCGCGCTCGCGGAGGACAAGATGGCGGTGCTCATCAGCCACCGCTTCTCGACCGTGCGGATGGCGGACCGCATCTTTGTGATCGATCAAGGTCAGCTCACCGAGCAAGGCACGCACGCCGAACTGCTCGCGCGCGGCGGCACGTACGCGCGGCTATTCACGTTGCAAGCGGAGTCGTATCGATAAAGTCACAGATTGTCACTTCGAGCGCAGCGAGAAGTCTCCGTCATTGCTGAAATAGGTTTCTCCGCCGCAAAAAACGCGGCGTCGAAATGACAATTGTCTAGCATGGGCATTGCGCGAATGCTCAAGACATGCTAGAATCTAGCCAGTTGAATCGCGCTTGACGATTCGAGCGCATCGGTTATGAGAAGCCGACATC
>JBBIJS010000384.1:0-2250 GCA_037445855.1 Chloroflexota bacterium
GACGCCGGCGCTGCGCTCGCACCTCAAACTCAGCTTCCTGGGTCTTGTCCCAATAATCCGCCAGACTATGTGTATCCCAGAATTTCGCAACCTCTTTCAGAGTGTGTGCTTTTGAGATACTCGTAAGCTTCTTACTTCCGCTCATGCCTTTTTCTCTCCCTCTCATCCATCTCTCGCGCGCTGAGAATCAATGCTGCGTTTTGTGGTTTTTGGACAAAGAACACGATGAGATACCTTCCGGCATCAGTCTGCCCGGTGGCAGCATATACGTCTTCGCCTGGTCTATTCCCAGATTCGACGAATCGAAATCTGGGACTGTTGAAAAACACTTGCTCAGCTTCGTCCTGTGTCACGCCATGTTTCAAGTCGAGTTTTTCGAGGACATCGGGCAGCCAGATGAAATCGTCAATACGCATCTGCGCTCTCTTTCACCACCGCATTATACAACTTTTTCTGCCGTTCGCTCGCGCGCGCGTAAACCGCGTGCCGCGCCGCGTCGGGTTTGTAAGCAGCACCCAACGCCGCCGGCAAATTTTCTAACGAATCTATAACGCCCAGCGCCTTGAGTGCGAGCAACGCCGCGCCGCGGCTCGTCGCTTCCGGCTCGGCGGAGGCAATCACCGGCGCGCCAAGCGTGTCCGCGATGATCTGTATCCACGTCGGCGATTTCATCAGCGCGCCGCCGCTCGCGATCACTTGGCGCGCGTCCGGCGCGACGCCGCGCAGCAACTCGAAGATCAAGCCGAGCCGGTACGCAATCGCTTCCAGCCCGGCGCGCAGAATTTCGATCGGGCGCGTGTTCAGCCCGATGCCCGTAATCGCCGCGCGCGCGTCGGCATTCCAATTCGGCGCGCGCTCGCCGGCGAGAAAGGGCAGCACGGTCAGCCCATGCGCGTCCGGCGCCAGCGCGGCAAGTTCGCGTTCAATCGACGCCTCGTCCAAGTGGAACGCGTCGCGCATCCACGCGAACAGATTGCCGCCTTCGCTCAGCGCGCCGCCAATCAGTTCGCGGTCGCGCGTGGCGCGGTACGACCACAAGCCGCGCGGAATCGGCGCAGGGGAGCGAGGGAGCAAGGGCGCAAAGGCGCGGTTTTGCTCCCCTGCCCCTCTGCTCCCGCGCGCCTCTGCAGGTACCACAACGCGCATTGCACTCGAAGTCCCGACCGTGACCGCGATGCGCGTCGCGTCGATGCAGCCGCTGCCGATATTTGCCGCCGCGCCGTCGCCGATGGTCGGGAACCACTTGGCGGAACGGAGCGGCTGCCAGCGCGCGGCGTATTCCGCGCGCAGCGCGCCGACCGACGTATCGTGATCGACGAGCGGCGAAAGTTGGTCTTTGATAATCGGTAATTGGTGGAGTAACTCCTCGTCCCACGTGAGCGTTTGTCGATTTAGCATTCCCGTCCACGATGCAAGGGAAACGCTGCACGCGCGCTGTCCCGTCCAGCGAAATAAAAAATATTCGCCAAGCGACATCCAATAGTTCGCGCGGCGAATAGTTTCCGCGCGTTCGCGCGCGAGCCATAGAAACCGAGCCGGCAGGTAACTTGTGTGAAAGAGCGCGCCGACGCGCTGGTGCGTGGTCGCTTCATCCAGCCGCGCCCGCAGCTCTTCGACCTCACGCGCACCGCGTGAATCGGCGTAGGTGTAAACTGGCGTGACGGCGCGCCCGCTTTCGTCGACGCCCAGAATGTTCGAGACAAGCGAGTCGGACGTGACAGCGGCGATGTTCACTTGTCCTGCGCGCGCGAGCACTTGATCGATCGCGCGCTCGGCGTAGCCCAGCATCTCGTCCGCATCCGCCTCGACGCCGCCGTCTGGAGTGGTATGCAGTTCGTACTTGATCTGCGATTCGGCGCCCGGCACTGCGCGCGCGTTTTCGTCGAACAGCATCGCGCGCGTCGACGACGTGCCGATGTCGAGAGTCAAGATGAATTTATGATTTAGGATTTCAGATTTCAGATTGAAAACCCCTTAACCTGTCACGCTGAGCGAAGCGAGAGCGTCTCGTCGACCATCACTGAGATTCTTCGCTCCGCTTAGGATGACATTCAGAATACGCACGAAATCATAAATCCTAAATCAGATGGCTTGTGTCGTTCATCAGCATCACGACCCAACCCGCGTCGCGCCGTTCGAATCGATTGATGCACGCATTGTCCTGCTGGATGCGCCACAGCGCGTCGCCGTCAAGCCCCAGCACGTAGCAGAGCAGCGCGCCGCAAACGACCTTGTGCGATGCGAGCGCGA
>JBBIJS010000385.1:0-2239 GCA_037445855.1 Chloroflexota bacterium
CGATTTCTCAGGGGAGCATTTTATGCGCGTGTTGTTGGTCGAAGACGAAGCGCGGATCGCCGCGTTCATCCGCAAAGGTCTGCAAGAAGAACAGTACGTCGTCGACGTGACGGTGGACGGCGACGCCGCGCTGGATTTCGCCGCAGCCGCCGAGTACGATTTGATCATTCTCGACGTGATGTTGCCGCGCCGCGATGGGTTTAGCGTGTGCAAAGAAATTCGCCGGCGCGGGATGAAAACGCCGGTGCTGATGTTGACCGCGCGCGACGCGGTGGATGATCGCGTGCGCGGCTTGGACGTGGGCGCGGACGATTATCTGGTCAAACCGTTCGCGTTCAAGGAACTCTTAGCGCGCCTGCGCGCGCTCGCCCGCCGCCCCGCCGAAACGCAATCGCTCCAATATCAAATCGGCGACCTGACGCTCGATACGGTCACGCACCAGATTACGCGCGCGGGACAGGTGATCGATCTCAGCGCGCGCGAGTATCGCCTGCTGGAATTCTTGCTGCGTCATCGCGGGCAACCGTTGACGCGCGCACAAATCGCCGAGGGCGTGTGGGGCTATGATTTCGACGCGCAGTCGAATGTCGTCGATGTGTACATCCGCTACCTGCGCCGCAAGGTGGACGATGCGTTCGAAACGAAACTGATCCAAACCGTGCGCGGCGTCGGCTACAAGATCGAGGCGCCCAATGTTTAGAACGATTCGCGCGCGGTTGACCCTGGGCTACGTCGCGCTCCTGGCATTGATTCTCATTCTGTTCAGCGGCGCGCTCTACTTGACGCTCAGCCGTTCGCTGTACCAACAAGTGGACGATAACCTCCGTGTGAACGTCGAGCAAGCCGCCGGCGCGGTCAACGTCGAGTCGGGGCAAATCAATTTTCAAAACAGCGAAGGCGATCCGCCCGATGTCGCCGGCGTGCGCGACCGCGGTTATCTTGTGCGCCTGGTGGACGCGAATGGCGCCGCCGCCGACACGACCGCGCGTTTCGCCGCGCTGCCCGTTTCCTCGAACGCGCTCGCGCTGGCGCGGAACGGACAGACGTCGTTCGAGACGCTGGGGTCGAACGGACAGTCCTTCCGCGTCATCACGCGCCCGATTGCCGAGAACGGCGTTTTTTACGGCGCGCTTCAACTCGCCCAATCGCTCGCCGAAGTTTCGGGAACGTTGCAGCGGTTGCTGTTACTGCTCGCGGCGATTGTCCCGCTCACCCTGGCATTCGCCTCCGTCGGCGGGTTCTGGTTCGCGCAGCGCGCGCTTGCGCCGATGGATCGCATCACGCGCGCGGCGCAACGCATCAGCGCACAAGATTTGAGCCAGCGTCTGAATTTGAAATTGCCCGACGACGAGGTGGGTCGCCTCGCGCACACCTTCGACGCGATGCTCGCCCGGCTCGACGAGGCGTTTCGGCGCGAACGCCAATTCACCGCCGACGCCTCGCACGAATTGCGGACGCCGCTGACGGTCATGCGCGGCGAGATCGACGTCGCCCTCAATCGCTCCCGCTCGAAGGAGGAGTACGCGCGCGTCCTGAGCGAACTCGGCAAGGACGTGGATCGCCTGACGCTCATGGCAAACGATTTGCTGATGCTGGCGCGCGCGGACGCCGGACGCTTGCCCGTGCAGCGCGACGCGCTCGACGCCATGCGCCTCCTCGACGCCGTCGCGTACGAGATGCGCCCCCTCGCTGAAGCGAAGAACATCGCGTTGGAGGTCCGCGCCGATCCCGCGCTCAACTTCTGGGCAGACGAAGACAAATTGTTGCGCGTGCTGTTCAATCTGGTGGACAATGCGCTCAAGTTTTCTTCCGCCGGCGACCGCGTCATCCTGACCGCCGCGCCGGACGCCGGTCGCGTCGCCCTCGCGGTGTCGGACACGGGCGCGGGCATTTCACCCGAGCACTTGCCGCACATCTTCGAGCGTTTTTATCGCGCCGATGAATCCCATTCGCGCACTCCTTCGACTGGCGCGGGCGGCGGCGCGGGCTTGGGCTTGGCGATCGCGCACTCGCTCGTCCTCGCGCAAGGCGGGACGCTTGAGGCGCACAGCGTCGTTGGACAAGGGACGACGTTTACGATCAAATTGCCGCTCAAGGAGCAAACGTGAATCTGGATTAGAATTCGTTCCCGCGCCCGCTGCCGCATTCCCCACCGACCACACCGCGCTCGCGTTCACGCTCATCGTCTCGTCTCTTGTGAGGCGAGTTTTTTGTTGCGCGGCGGCGATGAAATAACTGT
>JBBIJS010000386.1:0-2236 GCA_037445855.1 Chloroflexota bacterium
GTGTAGTTCAGTTTGGGGGCGAACTTTGAAAAGACTCGGGGTGCGCGCTCTCTAGCGCGCCTGCACACGGCGTTAGAGAACGCCTGCTCCTCTGTTTATGAAAACCTGCCCCCAAGGTGAACTACACCCTCCCACCGGGATTTCTAGCCCCGATAAAAACGCTGTCGCTTCGGGAAACCCTGCCGGCGCTCGCGGCGCGGTTCGTGCCGCGGGTCTAGCCAGCGCCTAGCATGGCGTTGATGCGCGCGACGACCATATCGATCGCGATCTGGTTGAAGCCACCTTCGGGGATGATCAGATCCGCATTGCGCTTGCTCGGCTCGACAAATTCCAGATGCATCGGGCGCACCGTCTCTTTGTACTGGTCCACCACGGAATCCATCGTCCGTCCGCGCTCGGCGATGTCGCGCTGCAAGCGGCGGATAAAGCGAATATCGGAATCGGTATCGACAAAAATCTTGATGTCGAACATTTCGCGCAGCGCGCGGTCGGCGAAAATCAAAATCCCTTCGACCAGAATGATGGGGCGCGGCGCCACGCGCCGCGTTTCGGTCTTACGAACATGCTGTGCGAAATCATAGATCGGCACATCAATGACACGGCGGTTGCGCAACTCCTTCAATTGCGCGACCAGCAAATCCGTTTCGAGCGAGTCGGGATGATCGTAATTGATCCGCGCGCGCTCCTCGAACGGCAGACTACTCCGGTCGCAATAGTACGAATCGTGCTGCACGTACGCGATGCGGTCGCGCCCGACGCGCTCGAGGATGGTTTGCGAGACGGTGGTTTTGCCGGAGCCGGAGCCGCCGGCGACGCCGATGAGGACTGGTTGCACGACGCCATTATACAACAATCCGCTGCCGCCGGTATTATCGCGCTTCAATCTTCACCCACTCCACCGCCGCCGCGACATTCGGCTCCAGCGCGCCGACGCCGACGACGAGTTGCGCGGGCATCGTCTCGCTTGCGGCTTCTAGCGCGGAGTTCGGCGTCGCGCCTTTTACACCGATGATCGCGTGCGACCAGCGGAACTTGCCGCGCAAATCCGCTGTCGCGCCGATGGAACGCAGCGCGTCCACCGCTGCGCTCGTCAGCGAATGCGACGCCTCGTCCCTCACCGCGACCGCGACGATCTTTCCATTCGGAATCCGGTCGATGAATTGCGCCAGCCGCGCGGATTCATCCGCCGACGCAAACGTGTCGAACGCCGCGGACGATTCCACTACGCCAGTCTGCGGGTTGACGACGACGACGTTGTAGCCGCGCCCATTCACCGCCGCGTCGACGCCGTTGACGAAAATGTGCGCGAAATCGCCGATCTCGCTGCCGGCGCTGCGCACGACAATCGACGCGGGCGCGGTGACGCCGGTCTTGCCGATCGCAAAATCCCCTTCGCGCACCGACGCCACCGGAACGAGCGCGTCAAATTGCAAAACGATTTCGTTCATTCCCGCTGTCCACTGTCCACTGTCCACTGTCCACTGGTAGTCGCCCCAGCCCGGCTGTAACAACACCGTGCCGACGGCGTGACCGTTGATGTTCACCGTCGCGCGCTGATTTGGCATCGGCGCGAACGCGCGGAAGGAAATCGTTTGATTGCCCGGCGCGTCCAGTCGGACAAACAGTTTTGCCTCGCGCCGTGTCGCCCAGACCGCGTCGCCGCCGAGCGCGCCCCAGCCCTCGGCAAAATTCAGCCGCGCCAGCGGATCGTTCGCGCGGATCGTCGCCGGCGGCAGCGCTGCCAGCGCGTTCACACGGTAGGCAATCGTCTCGCCGGTCGCGTCCGTCACATCGTAGAATTTCGTTAGAGGCAAAACCGCTTCGATGTACGCGCGCGCGGCGTCCAGCGCGCCGCGGTTCTGCTGATCGCGCGGCGAATGCCACACGACATAGCGCACGCCGAAAAAGCGCAGCACCGCCGGCGCGAGTTCGCGGTCGCGCTGCAGCGTCGCGTCGGCGAGCGTGTGTCCAGTCTCGACCGCGATGAGTGAATTGACGACCGGCGCTTCGGTAAAGTACTGGAATTTCAGCTCAGGGTTGCGCGACGTGTTGCCGCCGAGAATTGGGTGCTGGTGCTCCGTCTGGTACCACTGCTCGAACATCATCGCCTGATCGAGCGTGCCGGTCATCCGAAAACCATTGCGCCACGCGAGTGGAATTTCCAGCACCGTGAAATCGCCCGTGTCCTGCGCGATAGTTTGGTAGACGGCTGGAATTTGGAAATTGGACGTTGGAA
>JBBIJS010000387.1:0-2218 GCA_037445855.1 Chloroflexota bacterium
TCGTGCGTCATCGCCAGCACCATATCCCGGTCTTTGCGGTCCTTAAAGCGCGCCAATTCCGGTCCGACCGTATACCAGCGCCCGGTCGCCTTCCAGATTTCCGCGGGATGCGTGACGGGCATCGTCATTTCCTGACCGCCGATTGCGTTCATCTCTTCGCGCATGATATTTTCGATCTTGACGAGCGCGCGTTTGGCGAGCGGCAAGTACGAAAACAAGCCCTGCCCCAACTGACGAATGTAACCGGCGCGCAGCAGCAGTTGCGCGCTGACCGCCTCGACGCCGGCGGGCGCTTCGCGCAGGGTGGTTCCAAAATGATGCGAGAGTTTCATAACAACCAATCCTTGAAAAATAAATTTGGGACGATGTTGCCGAGTATAGACGCGGCACGGCGAAAAGTCAAACGCAAAACGCGCGTGGCTTTTGACGCATCCGCTTTGATATGCTACAATATTGCCCGTTCGCGAAGAAATTGTTTTTCAAATTTACCGGAGGCATACTCATGGAATTGAAAATTCAAGCCGGCGACATCGCCACCTGGAAAGGCGACGGTATCGTCGTCAATTTGTTTGACGGCGTGACAACGCCCGGCGGCGCGACCGGCGCAGTCGATAAAGCGCTGGGCGGCTTGCTCAGCAAACTGATCGCGCAAGGCGACATCAAAGGCAAGTTCGGCAGCGCGACGATCGTGCACACGCTTGACAAGCTGCCCGCCGCGCGCGTATGCGTCGTCGGTCTCGGCAAAGAGAACGAATTCACGCTCGACCGCGCGCGGCACGCCGCCGCGAACGGCGCGAAAGCATTGCGCGGCGCGGGCGCGAAGAAGATCGCGACCATTGCGCACGGCGCAGGCATCGGCGGGCTGAACGCGGAGAGCGCGGCGCAAGCCACCGCGGAAGGCATCGTGCTCGGCTTGTGGCGCTTTCGCAAATATCACACGAGCGAGGATGAAGTTGGCGCGATTGACCAAGTGACCATTCTCGAAAGCGACGCGGCGAAAGCCAAGCAAGTCGAAGCCGGCGCGGCGCGCGGCAAGATCATCGCCGACGCGACGAACCTCGCGCGCGATATGGCGAACGAACCGGGCAATGCGATGACGCCGACGCGCATGTCGGAGATCGCCAGAGACATCGCACAGAAGAACGGACTGGAATTCTACGTCATCGACCGCGCCAAAGCGAAAGAGCTGGGCATGGGCGCGTTTCTCGGCGTCGCGCAAGGATCCGACGAGCCGCCGGCGATGATCGTGCTGCGCTACTGGGGCGCGGGCAAGGACGCCGCGCCGGGACTCGGCATCATCGGCAAAGCGATCACGTTCGACTCCGGCGGCATCTCGATCAAGCCATCGGAAGGAATGCAGGACATGAAAGGCGACATGTCCGGCGGCGCGGCGACGATCGCGGCGATGCAAGCCATCGCACAGTTGAAGCCCAAGATCAACGTGACCGGCATCGCGGCGGCGACCGAGAACCTGCCCAGTGGCAAGGCGTTCAAACCCGGCGATATTCTGAAAGCGTCGAACGGCAAAACGATTGAGGTCATCAGCACCGACGCGGAAGGTCGCCTCGTCCTCGCCGACGCGCTGGTGTACGCGACGCAAACGCTGAAACTCTCGCCGGTGGTGGATGCCGCGACGCTCACCGGCGCGATGGTCGTCGCGCTGGGCAATCATCGCACCGGCGTATTCTCCAACGACCAGCCGCTGACCGATCTGCTGTTCAAGATCGGCGAAGAGACCGGCGAAAAGAATTGGGCGATGCCGATGGACGCGGAGTACGCCGAACACATCAAGAGCGATTGGGCGGACATCAAGAATTCCGGCGGACGTCCGGCAGGATCGATCACCGCCGCGTGGTTCATCCGCAACTTCGTCGGCGAGACGCCGTGGGCGCACCTCGACATCGCCGGCAGCGTGGGGCTGATGGGCGACGCGAAAGAGAGCGGTTACAAGAACAAATGGGGCAACGGCACGCCCACGCGCACGTTCGTCAATCTCGCGCTCGCGTTGGCGAAAAAGTAATTCCCCGGTTTGCGTTTAGCAAGCACCCTTCTTTTTTAACACGTAGGGGCGCAACACCCTGGCACTTGCGTTCCCGCCAAGGCAAGTGTGTTGCGCCCCTACGCCGCCCCATAGGGACAACATGCCAATCTCCAATCCCTTTCTTGACCGATTACAACGCGGTCCCATCCTCGCCGACGGCGCGATGGGGACGATGCT
>JBBIJS010000388.1:0-2206 GCA_037445855.1 Chloroflexota bacterium
TCGGACGAGAACCCGGTGTACTATGTGCAGTACGCGCACGCGCGCATCGCCAGCATCGCGAAGAAAGCCGCGGAAGCCGGCGCGACTTTTGACGGCGGCGACGTGGCGCTCCTCACGCATCCGGCGGAATTGGAACTGATCCGCGCGATGTTGCGATTCCCAGAAATTATCGAGACGGCGGCGAACAAACTCGAGCCGCATCACCTGCCGCACTATGCGATCGATCTCGCCGGCGTGTTCCACTCGTTCTACAAGCAGTGCCGCGTCGTTTCCTCCGATCCGGCGGAGGCGGAGATCACGCGCGCGCGTCTAAAACTCATCGCGGCGGCGAAGACGACACTCGCGCGCGTGTTGAACCTGATGGGTGTCCGCGCGCCGGAGACGATGTGAGATGAAACAGTTTGGAATCGGCTGCCTCGTCGCGGTGGTGGGGGTGGTAGTCGGCGCGTTGGTCACGTTTGGTTTGCTCCAGCTCATGGCGAGCAGTTACGTGCCGCCGCCCGCGCCGATTCTTCCGTCAGCTCAAAGTGACGTGAGCATCACCGCGAGCGCGGCGTTTATCAACTCGCAATTGCAGCAAGCGGTCAAACAGAGCGGGTTGGCAAAGCAGGCAACGATCACGCTGGCATCGCCCAATGTGATTCAAGTCGTCGCGCCGGTCGATGCGAGCGCGTTCGGGTTTCCCATCACCGTGAACGCGACGGTTTCTCTGCGCGTCTTGGTGCAGCGTGGTCGCGTTGTTTTGGCGATTGAGAAAGTTGACGCCGGCGGTGTTCCCATCGCGCCATCGACGTTCGGGTCCGCGATGGAGAAGCTGCGCGCGTCGGCGGAAGATCAGCTCAATCGGCTCGCCCAGCGCGCTCTGCAAGGGAGCGGCTTGAGCATCTCGAACGTGCGCGTGACGCCGGCGGATCTCACCGTCGATTTGATGAGTCAGTAATTCTATGCTATAATTGCGTCAGTACATTCAAAGCGTCATACGCGCAGAGGTGACTCGTTTCGAAAGAACGAGCTGAAATGGGGAAGACCGGTGCAAAGCCGGCGCTGTCCCGCAACTGTGAGGACAGTGGTAAGTGGATGGTGGTAAGTGGTCAGTCGTTTTTCTGATCACTACCCACTACCCACGACCCACTGATCCAAGCCAGGATACCTGCCTCTGTTGGAAGATGCGGCGAGAATTGTCGCATCCTATTCCAAGCAACCTTCGCGAGAAAGGGGGCAGGAAAATGGACCGAGCGCCATAATCCCCTTGTCGAGAGGCAGGGGGATTTTTATTTTTGCGATTTCGTAGGGGCAACCCTGTGTGGTCGCCCCGACCAATTCTAAATCATTCAGGAGAAAAAATGAATACCCGAAAAATATTCGCCGGGCTAATCGCCCTGTCGATCATCCTGGTTATGCTCGCGGCGTGCGCGCCCGCGCCAACACCTACCTCGATTCCACCGACTGCCGCGCCGACGAAAGCGCCGGCGACGAGCGTTCCGCCAACCATCGCGCCGACCGCGACGGCAATCCCGGCGACCGCGACGCCCACCGCACTCACTGTCACCGATAGCGCGAATCGCAGCGTGACGATCGCGGCGACGCCGCAGCGCATCCTCTCGCTCGCACCCAGCACGACTGAAATTGTCTTCGCGCTCGGTTTGGGCAGCCGCGTCATCGCCGTGGATAGTTATTCCGATTACCCCGCCGCGACCAAAGACCTGCCGAAGATCAACACGTTCCCGTTGAATCTTGAGCAAGTGGTTTCGCTCAAACCCGACCTCGTCCTCGCGGCAGGCATCCAGAGCGCGGACGATATCAAAAAACTCTCCGATCTCAAGCTGACCGTGCTCGTAGTCGGCTCGGTCAACGCGACGTTCGACAGCGTGGCGTCGGATATTGCGCTCGTCGGCAAGGCAACCGGCACAGACGCGCAAGCGAAAGCAGTCACCGACGCGATGAAGCAGAAAATCGATGCGATCACGGCGAAGATCGCGGGCGTGTCGACCAAGCCGCGCGTTTACTGGGAATTGGATTCAACCGATCCGGCGAAGCCGTATGCGCCGGGTCCTGGCTCCTTTATCAACGACATCATCACGCTTGCCGGCGGCGTCAACGTGACTGCCAGCGCCAAATCGCCCTACGCGCAGATCAGCGCCGAGGAAATCATCGCGGCGAATCCCGATGTGATCATTCTGAGCGATGCCGCGTACGGTACGACGGT
>JBBIJS010000389.1:0-2197 GCA_037445855.1 Chloroflexota bacterium
TGTCTACCGGTTTTCCTTGTTACTTGACTTCATCCGGCAACTTGATGAACGTCGCGCCGCCGAACGAAGTAAACTCCAACGCGCCGGTCTGCACCAATGCCGACAACGCTTTCTTCGCCGTCGCGTGATCCAACTTGAGTCCGGCGGCGACATCGCGACTCGTCAGCATCTTTTTCTTTTGCTTGAAGAACTCGACGATCTGCGTTTTGAGTTCTTCGGTGACCTCGTCGACCATAGTATCACCACCTGAACGCCGGCGTTGAGCGGAACGTTTCCGTGGCGAGCGTGTAATCGTCAATGTGCTGTTCGGTGAACGGAATGTTCGTCAGTTCAAAGAAACGGTCCCAGCCGATGCGTTCGATCCATTCGCCCATTCGTTCGTGTTTGTGCGCGTGCTTCGCCCAGGTCTCGACGATGTTCTTGACCGCGTCGGTCACTTCGGGCCAGCGCGGCGGGTTGTTCGGCAGGAACGGAATGGCGAGCCGCGACATTCGCGGCGGCGTCCGCGCGCTCGATACTTTGCCGCCGACCCAGATCGAGACGCCGTCGCCTTCCGCGTCTGCCAGCGGCATGCCCGGGCACATCGTGTAACAGTTGCCGCAGTACATGCATTTCTCTTCGTTCACAGTCAGACTCTTGTTCGGCGGGTCCGGTCGGATCGCGCCGGTGGGGCACGCCGCGACCACGTTCGGGATTTCGCACTTGGCGCGCACCACGTCGTGATTGACGTGCGGCGGCTTGCGGTGGATGCCCAGGATCGCGATGTCGGAGCAGTGCACCGCGCCGCACATATTCAGACAGCACGCCAGCGAGATGCGGCAGTACGCCGGCAACTTCCATGCGCCAAAGTACTCGAACAGATCGTCCATCACCGCTTTGACGACGCCGGACGCGTCGGTCGCCGGCGTGTGGCAGTGAATCCAGCCCTGCGTGTGGACGATGTTGGTGATCGCCGCGCCAGTGCCGCCGACCGGGTAACCGCGTCCTTTCAGATCCGCGATCAACGGCTCGACCTGTTTCGAATCAGAGACGAGAAACTCCAGGTTGTGCCGGCTCGTAAAGCGGAGATAGCCGCCGCAGTACTTTTCCGCCAGATCGCAGATTTCGCGGACGTGATCGGTGCTGAGCAAGCGTTCCGACCCGACGCGCACGGTGTAGAGTTCATCGCCGGATTCGGAAACGTGCTTGAGCAGACCGGGCTTGACGCGTTCGTGATATTTCCATTGTCCGTAATTCTTTTGAATGACGGGCGGCAGCATCGAGTGAAAATCTGGGGGTCCAAAATCGGTTCGCGCAGCCATAGTTATTTCACCTCCCCATCGCGCCAGAAGAAATACGGATTGGCGCGCGGTCGCATAATCATTTGCGGGACTGGCTTTAATCCAACCGCGCGCAGGAAATCGCTCATCCCCTCGCGTTTGATCAATTCGCCCAGACGTTCGCGCATCTTGGCGTTCTCGTCCCACCAGTCAAAGATCTTTTCGATCAGCGCCTTCAGCTCGGTGTAGGGCGGCTCCATCTTCATAAACGGCACCAGCACCCACGAGAGGAGCGCGCCCTGCACGATGGGCGCTTTCGCGCCGACCAGGAGCGTCGCGCCGCGCTCGACGCCGGGGCGGAGCGCCTTCGGCATCAGGTTGATGCAGTGCATGCAGCGATTGCATTCGGCGTCGTCGATCGCGAGCGTCTTGGCTGCCGCGTCGTACTTCATGCAGTGCGTTGGGCACAGATCGACCACTTCAGTCTGAATGTCGAGCGAACTGCCGGCGTACTGTTTGACCGCCTCGGCGTCGATGCGGATGTGGCTCTTCCACGTGCCGATGATCGAGAGGTCGGAGCGCGCGATGGCGGCGACGCAGTCGTTGGGGCAGCCGGACACCTTGATCTTGAACTTGTAGGGGAACTGCGGGCGATGCAGCTGCTCCTGATAAGTGCGCGTGATGTCGTTGCAGATGTCGAGCGTGTCGATGCACGCGTACTCGCAGCGCGCCGGACCGACGCACGCGCTCGGCGTCCGCAGGTCGGAGCCGGACCCGCCCAGATCAAAGCCAATGCCTGACAGTTCGTCGAACGTCGGCTGCAGTTCTTTGGTCGGCGCGCCGAGGAGGATGATGTCGCCGGTTGCGCCGTGAAAGTTCGTCAAGCCGCTGCCGTGCTTGTCCCACACGTCGCACAACTGCCGCAGCACTTTGGTCGT
>JBBIJS010000390.1:0-2197 GCA_037445855.1 Chloroflexota bacterium
CGTCATCGGTCATCGGTCAGAATTAAGTGGCTAGATTAGTATCTCTCGAACGAATACGCAATATTGGTGTGATTGCGCACATTGACGCCGGCAAGACGACGGTCAGTGAGCGAATTTTGTATTACACCGGCAAAACCTACAAGATCGGCGAAGTGCACGACGGCACCGCGGTGATGGACTGGATGGAGCAGGAGCGCGAGCGCGGCATTACGATCACCGCCGCGGCAACGACGACGTTTTGGCGCGACCATCAGATCAATCTGATCGACACACCCGGGCATATCGACTTTACGGCCGAAGTGCAGCGCTCGCTGCGCGTACTCGACGGCGGTATCGTCGTCTTTGACGCCGTCGCGGGGGTGCAACCGCAATCCGAGACCGTCTGGCGGCAAGCCGATCGCTTTGGTGTGCCGCGGCTGGCGTTTATCAACAAAATGGATCGCGTGGGCGCGAATTTTGATCGCACAATCGAGATGATCATCGATCGCCTCGGCGCCAAGCCGGTCGTGATCCAGCTGCCGATCGGCGCCGAATCGGCTTTCGTTGGCTACGTCGATCTCATCAAGATGAAGGAATTCGTCTACGGCGAAGACGTGGACGCTCCCTCGGAAGAGCGCGACATTCGCGCCGACCTCAAAGCCGAAGCGCAGCGCCGTCGTGCGGCGATGGTGGAGGCAATCGCCGAAACTGATGAGCTTCTCACAACGAAATACCTTGAAGGGCACGAGATTTCGCTAGAAGAGTTGCAGCCCGCTTTGCGGCGCGCAACCATCACCGGCAAACTCGTGCCTGTTCTTTGCGGCGCGGCGCTGCGCAACAAGGGCGTGCGCGCGGTGTTGGACGCAGTGGTCGATTTACTGCCGTCGCCGCAGGATATTCCGCCGGTGCGCGGTTTGAATCCGGAGGACCTGACGAAGGAAGAACGACGCGGCGCGGATGAGAACGAGCCGACTGCCGCGCTGGCGTTCAAGATCGTCACCGATCCGTACGTCGGACGATTGGCGTACGTGCGCGTTTATTCCGGTCGGCTTGCGACCGGGCAGGCGCTGCTGAACACCTCGCGCCGCAATCAGCGCGAACGCATCGGACGCTTGGTGCGTATGCACGCGAATTCGCGTGAAGAAGTCGAAGAAGTGCTGGCAGGCGACATCGCTGCGATCATCGGTCCCAAGAACACATTTACCGGCGATACGCTCTGCGATCCCGTCAAGCCGATTCTGCTGGAAGCGATCAAGTTCCCCGAGCCGGTCATTTCCGTCGCGATCGAGCCGCGCACCAAAGCTGATCAGGACAAGATGGCAGAGGCGCTGCGCCGATTGTCGGAAGAAGACCCAACGTTTCGCGTCCGCACGGACGAGGAAACCGGGCAGACGCTCATCAGCGGCATGGGCGAGTTGCACCTCGACGTACTCGTCGACCGCATGGTGCGCGAATTCAAAGTGTGGGCGAATGTCGGCAAGCCGCAAGTTGCGTACCGCGAGACGATCACGCGGCCCGTGAAAGCCGAGGGTCGCTTCGTTCGCCAAACCGGCGGGCGCGGTCAGTACGGGCACGTCTGGTTGGAACTGGAGCCCAAGGAAAAAGGCAAGGGCTTTGAATTCGAAGATGCGATTCGCGGCGGTTCGATTCCCAAGGAATATATACCGGCGGTCGAGAAGGGTATCGTCGAAGCGCTGGACAGCGGCGTGATTGCCGGCTATCCGGTGGTGGACGTTCTCGCGCGTTTGGTCGACGGCTCGTACCACGAAGTCGATTCATCCGAAATGGCGTTCAAGATTGCCGGGTCGATGGCGTTCAAAGCCGGTTTTCAGCGAGCGGGACCGGTTTTGCTTGAGCCGATCATGCGCGTGGAAGTCGTGGTGCCGGAAAGTTATATGGGCGATGTGATCGGCGACCTGTCTGCCCGCCGCGCGCACATCGAAGGGATGGACCCGCGCGTCGGCGGCGCGACCGCGATCAACGCGTTCGTTCCGCTCGCGACGATGTTCGGCTACGCGACCGATTTGCGTTCCTCGACGCAGGGGCGCGGCACGTTTACGATGGAATTCGATCATTACGATCAACTGCCCGCGAATATTGCCGAGACCGTCATCGGCAAAGACAAAGTAGCAGTGAAAGTTTAAACTCAGAGAAGGAGTTTAAAGAATGGCAAAGCAAAAATTTGAGCGCACGAAACCGCACGTCAACGTTGGCACGA
>JBBIJS010000391.1:0-2178 GCA_037445855.1 Chloroflexota bacterium
CGGCGCAAAAACCGCGCCTCGCAATGACACAATCAAGATGTGTGCAATCACCAGCGCGGCTGACCGCGCGATGCTCCAGCGACAGAGCGACGCGACCGACGCGCAGAATAGCGCACTGGAGTGCGAAGGAACAACCTACCCGATGGAAACAATCGTTCAGCCAGGCAGACCCGCCGCGCTGCAAGCCGGCATCCGCATCGAAATCGCCACCGTCATTTGGATGACGGTGGAAGGCGCGGTCGCGCTGGGCGCTGGCGCGACGGCAAGCAGCATCTTGCTCATCGCGTTTGGCGCGGATAGCGTGATTGAACTCATTAGTGGACTCGTTTTGCTGTGGCGATTCTCGATCGAGTCTCGCGGTAGCGCCGCCGCGCAAATCGAGCGCGTGGAACGCCGCGCGACGTGGGTTTCGGCGGTCTTGCTCGTCCTGCTCTGCCTCTACGTTGCAATCACCGTAGTCGTCGGTTTGGCCTGGCGCGTGGAACCGGAAAGTTCTTCCAGCGGCATCCTCGTTTCGGTCGGCGCGATCATCATCATGCCGCTGCTCGCGCGGACCAAGCGCGGCATCAACACGCGGCTTGCCAGCGCCGCGCTCCGCGCCGACATTGCCGAATCGATCACCTGCGCGTATATGGCGGCGACGGTTTTGATCGGGCTGGCGCTGAACGCCGCGCTGGGTTGGTGGTGGGCAGAGTACAGCGCGGCGATTGTTTTCCTGTACTGGTTGTTCGGGGAGACGCGCGAGGCATTCGAGGCGGCGAGAGGCAACGAGCACGCAGAGTGAGGGTGCCGCGAACCTATGTCACCCATTCCTTCGGCAGATAGTCCATGCGGTTCATGTAAACGAGCAGCACGTTCTCTCCATCAAAATCAATCCGCGTGATCGCCGCGTTGTTCAAACTAAACCAACACTCCGCCCGTTCGATTTTGAAAACCGTTCGCAGCAAGACGTTGTAGAAACCGCCGTGGCTGATCACCGCCACGCGGTCTTGCTTTCCGCCATGGCGTTCCAGCAGCTCGCGCAAAAAGCGCTCCGCGCGCGCGGGGCGCTGCTCACGCTCCTCGAACGGCTGATTCCACCATCCCACCGCGCCCAGCGATACGGGCAGCACCAACTCCGGATAGCGCGCCAACAACTCCGCGCGGTCCTTCCCGGGCTGCCCCGTGCGGACGCCAGTTTGCGGATCTTCGTGGTAGATGCCACCCGTCTCGTGCAGGTCTTGCCACGCGACCAGCGGAACGTTCAACGCGCGCGCGACGACGCTGCCGGTCGCGACCGCGCGCATCATCAGACTGGTGTAGAGGTGCGTGATGCCAAAGCCGGCAAGGTTCAGATGATCGGGATGCTGGTTCGTCGAAGAAGAAACTGCGCGGCTCACGTACTGCGCGAGAATCTCGGCTTGCCGCTCGCCGGTCTCCGTCAATTCCGGATCGTCACTACGACCGTTGCTTGCGCCGGTCGTATCGTACAACAGATTATTTTCGGACTGCCCGTGCCGGATAAAGTAAAACTCCATTCGGTTGTCTCTCCTAAGCAACACGCGGATCATTAGTACCTTCGCCAATTTGCAGTCGCTCCGTTTTTTCCCGCGAATCCCACGAATCTTCGCTAGTTTTGTCTTCCGTCTTCGCGAGATTCGTGCGCTGCGCGGGGCAAGTGGATTGCGGCTTGGCTACTTACCGATTCGGCAAAGATATTGCGATTATACAAGAAGTTTGCCTGCGAACAAAAAACGGCAGACACCAAAAACCTCTGGTGCCTGCCGTCGCTTCGTTTGTCGTTCGTTACATTTCGCGTTGTTGCTTCGCTGCGCGCTCCACCTTCACCGCGCACACTTTTAACTCCGGAATCTTGGCGATGGGATCGACCGCGGTATTCGTCAGCGCGTTCGTCAGCGCTTCGGCGTAGTGGAACGTCATAAAGACGAGACCGTGCCCGACGCGATCGGTCACCCACGCGCGCGATTCGACCGTGCCGCGCCGCGAGGTGACGCGCACCCAGTCGCCGTCGTTCAGTCCCAGCCGCGCCGCGTCGTCCGGGTTCACTTCGACGCGTTCTTCCGGCGCAAGCGCTTCCAGCCCAGGGACGCGCCGCGTCATCGCGCCAGTGTGATAGTGCTGAAGGATGCGCCCGGTCGTCAGCGTGAACGGATACGTTTGATCCGGCGTCTCCGCCGG
>JBBIJS010000392.1:0-2142 GCA_037445855.1 Chloroflexota bacterium
ACGACGAGCTGCTCCTCTTCCATCCGGCGCAGACCAAAATCTTGTACTGCAACGAATCGGCGTCGCTGATCTGGCAGTTGTGCGACGGCACGCACAGCGCGCTAGAGATCGCCGCGCTCCTCGCGGATGCCTACCCCGATGCCGCGGGCGCGATCGCGGGCGACGTGGACGCGACGCTGACGCAGTTCCTCGAACACGGCGCGATCGAGTACGTATGACGCAGCGGCGAATCGTCAGCTTTGCTCAGTGCGCCGTCGCCGTCGAATACGACAGCGCGCGCGCAGCAGCCATTGTAGATTTCTTGTTTCGCGACGCGCCTTCGGACGAGCGCATCGCGCCGCACGTAACGTTTCGCGTCGCGCCGGGTGTTGCGCTTGGGACGCTTGCGCTCTATCGGGACGCCGCCGCGGTATATGAAAGCGGTTCTGACGCGGAACTCGCCGAGTATTTGCTGGGCGACGTGACCGTGGCGCTCGCCGACAAAAGCCGCGGCGGACTGGTCTTTCACGCCGGCGCGCTCGTGCGAAATGGAATCGGAGTGCTTGTGCCCGGCGCAATCGGCGCAGGCAAGACGACGCTGACCGCGTGGCTCGTGACGCGGGGGTTGGACTATCTCACCGACGAAATGGTGTGGGTGCCGGCGGGAACAGAATCGATCCACGCCTTTACGCGTCCGCTCAACGTCAAGAAACCTTCGCGGCTGGCGCTGCAAGGCATTTTTGATTTCGAGCAACACGCCGCGCGCCTTCTGAGCAACTCCAGCACCGATTTGATTTCCCCAACGGTGCTGCGCGCTGGCAACACCTTGAGCGCGCCGCGCCTGGGCTTGATCGTCTTTCCACATTATCAGCCCGACGGTGAGCTCCAAATTCAACCGCTTTCCAAAGCGCAAGCCGGGTTCGCGTTGTTGCAGACGCTCGTGAACGCGCGCAATTTGCCAGAGCACGGCTTTCCCGAAACCGCGCACCTCGCGCAGGTCGCGCCGGCATATCGGATTTGGTACAGCCACTTTCAGCAAATCGAGGAACCGATCGAACGTCTGATCGGGGGGATTGACCAACCGCAAAATCCGCTGTAGAATCTGATCAATTCTGAAAGCAATATTGCGGATCGTACAACAAGGAGAACCAAAATGTCACAATCACTCACACCCATAAATCGCCGTCAATTGCTCAAGATCCTGGCTGCTGCCGCCGGCGCCGCCGCGCTCTCAACCTTGCCCACCAACTGGAAGACGCCCGTGGTCGAGGTCGGCGCGCTGCCGGCTCACGCCCAGACATCGCTTCACAATGTCATTATATGCCTTTCCGGCGACACGCGGATTGACACGCCGATGGGCGCGGTGCGCGTGACCGACATCACGGTCGGGACGAGCGTGTGGACGCTTGACGCGACCGGCTTGCGAATTCCGGCGGCTGTCGTTAAGACGGCGCGGAATCCGGTGCCAGCCAACGCTTCGATCATCCACTTGGCGCTCTCCGACGGGCGCGCGGTCATGGTCTCCGCCGGGCATCCGACGACGGATGGGCGAACGATTGGAGACCTCGGTATCGGAGATATGCTGGACGGTGCGCGTGTGGTCAAGGCAGATAGTATCCGATACGACCAGCCCGCGAAGTACGATCTGCTGCCGGCGGGCGAGACGGGCAGCTATTGGGCGAATGGAATTCCGATGCACAGCACGATCGAGATGATGATAAAACGCCGAGTACCCGCACTCGCGTGAGGACTGGAGATTCGAGGGAGACCCAGAGAGCGCAAATACTCTCTGGGTCTTTTGATTTTCCACTGGCGTGGTTGCGCCGGCAGGCGATGACTCCACGCTGGCTGAAAATCACGGCTGTTGCAAAGTCTCTTGTCATTTCGACGAGCGGGCTTTGCGAGGAGAAATCTCCCGCGCGGCTGGCGAGATTTCTCGCAAGTGCGGCTCGAAATGACAACCCAACGCGACTTTGCAACAGCCCTGGCTGAAAATCTCCGCGTATTGACTCGCCGCAATACCTGTAGTAGAATCTATCCAATTCCGAAAGCAATCTTTTCCGCACATTGCGTATCAAGGTGAACAACGATGTCCCAATCTCCCGTTAGTCGTCGCCAGTTGCTCAAGGTCCTCGCCGCCGCCGCCGGCACAGCCGTGCTTTC
>JBBIJS010000393.1:0-2139 GCA_037445855.1 Chloroflexota bacterium
GCAGGGACGCTGTATTGGCAACTCAACGATTGCTGGCCCGTGGCGTCCTGGTCGAGTCTGGATTATTTCAGCCGCTGGAAAGCATTGCACTATGCCGCGCGCCGCTTTTACGCGCCGTTGATGCTTTCCATCGAAGACAGTCCACCCAAGCAAGCGATCCATGTGACCAGCGATCTTCGCGAGTCATGGGAAGGTACCGTGCGATGGTCGCTGGAATCTCTTCGCGGCAATGTTCTGTCCTCAGGCGAATTGCCGGTGAAAGCCGCGCCGCAGTGCTCAACGCCGGTGTGCGCTCTTAACTTTGCCGACCGCGTTTCTGACGATAATCGGCGGGAGCTGATCTTCGTCGCCGAACTATGGCAAGGAGAGCGACGGATCGCGCTGCAAGTGGCGCCCTTCGTCCCGACCAAGCACCTCTCGCTGACCGACCCAGGCGTGACGGCGGACTTGCAGCGCGAGCAGAACCAGTTGATCGTCAACGTCAAATCCAGGTCGCTGGCGCGCCTGCTGGAATTATCGTTCCAGGACGCGGACGCTATCTTTAGCGATAATTATTTCGACCTGCCGGCTGGGCGAACGATCGCCGTCTCCTGTCCACTGCCGGCGGGATGGACGCTCGAGCAAGCGCGAGCGGCGCTTCAAATCCAATCGGTCTACGATTCCTACTGTCACGCTCTCACAACCTGATCGTTTGCAGAGACGGTTGCTCGTAGGCTCGAACGAAATCGTTGCGCGCTAAGCAAAGATTTTGAACCGCAAGGAACGCGAAGAAAGAAATCCTCAACCCTTTGCGCTCTTTGCGGTTGAGTTTGTTTAGATTCGACTCGTCCGAGATCGTTGATTGGCGCATCAAATCGTCAAGGAGTAGAGAATGGTGAACATCGAATCCATCATTGCGCGAATGACGCTTGAAGAGAAGGCGGCTTTGTGCACCGGCGCGAGCGCCTGGACGACAACACCAGTGGAGCGGCTCGGCGTGCCCGCAATGTTCGTGTCTGATGGACCGCACGGCGTGCGCCGCGTGCCGGACGTGAACGCGCTGGGCGGCTCGAGTCTGCCCGCGACCTGTTTTCCAACGGCGTCTTGTCTCGCCTCGACCTGGAACGTGGACTTGATTCGCGAGATGGGACAGGCGCTGGGCGACGAATGCATCGCGTTGAACGTGGACGTCTTGCTCGGTCCCGGCGCCAACATAAAGCGCACGCCGGTGTGCGGGCGCAACTTTGAATATTATTCCGAAGACCCCTACTTGTCCGGGGAAATGGCAGCCAGTCTCATCGATGGCATCCAAAGCAAAGGCGTAGGCACATCGCTCAAACATTTCGCCGCCAACAATCAGGAATTCAAACGCTTGAGCATCAGCGCCGAGGTGGATGAGCGCACGCTACGGGAAATCTACTTGCCCGCGTTCGAGACCGCCGTGAAAAAGGCGCAGCCCTGGACCGTGATGTGCGCTTACAACAAACTCAACGGCACGTATTGCTCCGAGCACCATGAACTGCTGGTCGATGTTCTCAAGAATGAATGGGGCTTTGAAGGATTGGTGGTGTCCGATTGGGGCGCGGTTCATGATCGAGTGGCAGCATTGAAAGGCGGATTAGACTTGGAAATGCCCGGTCCCAAGGAGCGGCGCGTGAAGGCGGTAGCCGATGCCGTCCGCGCGGGTGCCTTGGACGAGGCGGTGCTGAATGAATCGGTCCGCCGAACTTTGCGCATCGTCTTCAAGGCGGCGGAGACACCCAAAGGCGGCAAGTTCGACGCGGCGGCTCACCATGCTCTTGCGCGTGCGATCGCCGCGGAAGGGATCGTTCTGCTCAAGAACGATGGGACTCTGCCGCTGAAGAACGCGCAGCGGATCGCCGTGATCGGTCGCGCGGCGAAAGAACCGCACTTTCAGGGCGGCGGTAGTTCGCACATCAATCCAACACAAGTGGACATCCCGTTCGCCGAATTGCAAAGAACCGCCGGGGGAGCAGAGTTAACTTTTGCCGAAGGTTATCCCGCCGACGATAGTCACCGGCAGGATTTGATCGATCAAGCCGTCGCTGCCGCGCAAGCCGCGCAGGTCGCGCTGCTCTACGTTGCGCTGCCGACTTTCAAAGAATCTGAAGGATACGATCGGGCGGATCTCGATCTGAC
>JBBIJS010000394.1:0-2127 GCA_037445855.1 Chloroflexota bacterium
TCTTGCCGCCCATCTCCGCGATCACCGGCTTGGGATAGCCCTTCGCAAAGTTGTGATAGACCTGCATCCCGACTTCTTTCGAGCCGGTAAAGACCAATCCATTGACGCCGGGATTTTCCTGCAGCTCCGCGCCGACGGTCGCGCCGGGTCCGACCATCAGATTGAACACGCCGTTCGGAATGCCCGCGTCCGCGAACGCGCGATAGATTTCGTACCCCGCCACCGGCGATTCGCTCGACGGCTTGAAGACCACGGCGTTGCCGGTGACGAGCGCGCCTGCGCTCATTCCGGTCGCCAGCGCCATCGGAAAATTCCACGGCGCGATGACCGCCCACACGCCGTACGGTCGCAGCACGCTGACCGTCGTCTGTCCCTTGCCCGGCGCTTCGAGCGGCAGAACGTAGCCCTTGTGGAATTCCATTCGCTCGCAATAGTAGCGAATCAGTTCCGCCGATTCGTTCACCTCGGCGAGCGCTTCCGCGCGGTTCTTGCCAACCTCGAACGCCATCCACGCGGAGATGCTGTACCGCCGTTCGATCATCAGGTCGGCGGCGCGGCGCATCAGCTTGACGCGGTCGCGATAGTCCATCGCGCTCCATTTGCCGAACGCTTCGTGCGCGACGCGAATCGCGTGCTGGGCGTCCTCGCGCGTCGCCTTCGGAAAATAGCTGACGACCTTGCGTGTGTCGACCGGGCTGGCGTGCGCGTTCTCGCCGCCGGATGACGGACGCGGCTCGCCGTTCACAAAGTTGGTGAAATGCTTGCCGAGTTCCTTGCGAACATCGGCAACCGCGGCATCGTACTTCTGGTCGTCGTCCGGGGTGATCGCGAGCGTGGCATAGGTAATGCGGGGGACTTGCCGCGCGGCGGCTCTCCCTTCGGCTTTGCTCAGGGCGTGCTTGACCGCGCGAGTGGCTTTCTTGGGCGCGCTTTTTTTCTTCGCTGGCATAATGACTCCTCCTCGAATCGTGTATCGGTATACAGGTAGACAAGAAAACAGGTAATCAAGGAACGCCGCTGTTTACTTATTTGCTTGTATACCTGTTTCCTTTATTCCACCAAAATTGTATCCGCTTTCCCTGCGCGTGTCAAAACGCCGCGCGTCCGTTTTCCTTCTCGCGGTATTTTTGGTATAATGCCGGTGCCAGTGAGCAGTAATCAGTGATCAGTATTCAGACTGAACACCGCATACTGAATACTGGAAACTGAGGTCTCAATGTCCGATCGCGTCGTGTCACCCAAACCTACTGAGGACGAAGGCAAATTCGAACTCTCGCTGCGTCCCAAGCGGCTGGACGAGTACATCGGTCAGGACAAGGTCAAGCAGAATTTGAAAATCCTGATCCAAGCGGCAAAGGCGCGCGGCGAGTCGATCGATCACGTCTTGCTCTACGGTCCGCCCGGGCTGGGCAAGACCACGCTCGCGAACATTATCGCGAACGAAATGCACGTGTCGATCAAGACGACATCGGGTCCCGCCATTGAGCGCCCCGGCGACCTCGCTGCGATCCTCACGAACCTGCGCGCCGGCGACGTGCTCTTTGTCGATGAAGTGCACCGCCTCGCGCGCCCGGTGGAAGAAGTGCTGTACCCCGCGATGGAAGATTTCCAACTCGATATCATTATCGGCAAGGGACCGAGCGCGCGCAGCATCCGGCTCAAGATGCCGCGCTTTACGCTCATCGGCGCGACGACGCGGTTCGCGATGATGTCCGCGCCGCTGCGCGACCGCTTCGGCGCGGTGTATCGCTTGGATTTCTACGACCAGTCCGCGATGGAAACGATCGTGCACCGCTCCGCCGGCATTCTCGGCGTCGCGATTGACGCAGCGGGCGTGATCGAAATTGCGCGGCGCGCCCGCGGCACCCCGCGCGTCGCGAACCGGCTGCTCAAGCGCGTGCGCGATTACGCGCAGGTGCGCGCCGACGGCGCGATCACCGCGACGGTCGCGAACGACGCGCTCTCGATGCTGGAGGTCGACGCGCTCGGCTTGGACGACATCGACCGCAAAGTGCTGAAGACGATCATCGAGAAATTCGGCGGCGGACCGGTCGGCTTGGAGACCATCGCCGCGTCGATCAGCGAAGAAGCCGACACGATCATGGATGTCTACGAGCCGTACCTGCT
>JBBIJS010000395.1:0-2118 GCA_037445855.1 Chloroflexota bacterium
GTCGCGTTCGACAGTCCGGCGCGGCAGGCGCTCGCGCCGAATTTGGTGAGCAAGGAACATCTGACGAACGCGCTGACTCTCAACAATATGATGATGCAGGTCGCGGCGATCGTCGGACCGGCGATTGCCGGCTTTGTCATCGCCGGGCTGGGCATCGCGGCGGTGTATTGGATGAACGCGCTCTCGTTCGTCGCAGTGTTGATCGCGCTCACGCTGATGCGAACACCCACGCAGAAGAACCTTGGCGCGGCGCGCGTCAGCGGCGGCGCGCTGACCGAGGGCATCCGGTACGTGCTCAGCGCCCGCATCATCCTGGCGACGATGCTGATCGATTTCGTCGCGACGTTTTTCTCGTCCGCCACCGCGCTCTTGCCGATCTTTGCCAAGGACATTTTGCGCGTCGGTTCGGAGGGCTTGGGGATTCTGTATTCGGCGGATTCGGTCGGCGCGGTCGTGGCGGGCGCGGCGGTCGTGCGCGCCGGCAACATCAAGCGGCAGGGCGCGGTGATGCTGGTCGCGGTGGCGCTCTACGGCGCGGCGACCGCACTCTACGGCGCATCGACGCTGTTCGTTGTATCGTTCTTTTTTCTCGCGTGCGTCGGCGCGGCGGACACGGTCAGCACGATTTTGCGAAACACGATCCGCCAGCTCGCGACGCCGGACCATCTGCGCGGGCGAATGACCTCGGTGAACATGATTTTCTTTATGGGCGGACCGCAACTGGGCAATCTGGAAGCCGGACTCGTCGCCGCCGCGTTTGGCGCGCCGTTCTCCGTCATCAGCGGCGGCGTGGCGACAGTGATTCTGGTCGCGCTGGTCGCGTGGCGCATGCCACAGTTTAGAAAGTACAGTGGTTAGCGGGCGGTTTCTATCCACGGTCCACTAACCACTCTCCACTCGCACAGGAGGAAGCTATGATTGACAATCTAGGAAAACTCCGCGCGGACGCGCTCGCGCAGCTCGCGCCGATCTGGGAAGATGCCGCGCTGGAGGAATGGCGCGTCAAGTACCTGGGACGCAAGGGCGCGGTTTCCGCGTCGATGGAACAACTGGGCGCGCTGCCGAAGGAAGAGCGCGGCGCGGTCGGCAAACTCGCGAACGAGACGAAGAACGAGTTGGAAGCCGCGTACGCCGCCAAGGTCGGCGCGATCAAGCAGCGCGCGCTCAGCGAATCGCTGGAAGCCGAACCGCTCGACGTGACGCTGCCGGGTCGTCCGGCGCGGCGCGGTCGTCTGCATCCGGCGACCGCCAATCTGCGCGAGATTTATCGCATCTGGGGCGATATGGGATTCCAGATTTTTCGCTCGCGTCAGGTGGAATCGGACGAGATGAACTTTCAGCTGCTCAACATTCCGCCGAATCATCCGGCGCGCGACAACTGGAGCACCTTCTACGTCGCGGACACCGAACAGCGCGTATTGCTCCGCACGCACACCTCGCCCGGACAGATTCGCGCGATGCGGCAACTGTCGCAGGGCGGCACGCAGCCGGTGCGCGTGATTCTGCCTGGAATGTGCTATCGGTACGAACAGATCAGCGCGCGTTATGAAATTCAATTCAACCAGGTCGAAGGGCTGGCGGTCGGGCGCAACGTCACGTTCGCCGATTTGAAAGGAACGCTGACCGAATTCGCGCGGCGGATGTTCGGCGAGCGCCCGGTGCGTTTTTACGCCGATCATTTTCCATTCACCGAGCCGAGCGCGCAAATGGACGTGCAGTGCATCATCTGCGACGGCGCGGGCTGCGCGATGTGCAAATACACCGGCTTTCTCGAAATCCTCGGCGCGGGAATGGTGCATCCGCAGGTCTTGCGCAACGGCGGCTACGATCCAGCCGAATGGAGCGGATTCGCATTCGGCTTAGGTCCAGAGCGCATCGCGATTTTGAAGCATGGCATCGAGGACATTCGTTATTTCTGGGCGAACGATCTTAGGTTCTTGGAACAATTCTAAAAAGCAAACGTGCCAAATCAGCCAAAGATGCCAAATGTGCCAACCTTTGGCTTATTTGGCTCGTTTGGCAAGTTTGGCACATTTGACGAGGTGTTATCATGAAACTACCCCTTTCCTGGATACGCGATTACGTTGACATCACGATCACGCCGGAAGAATTAGCCGA
>JBBIJS010000396.1:0-2115 GCA_037445855.1 Chloroflexota bacterium
TCCCCAATCGAACTGAGAAAAGTAAAGTTTCCGATCGCCGTTAGGAGCACCGATGGACGGCTATGCCGGTAAACTACTCATCGTCGACTTGACCACCGGCAAATATCACGACGAGCCGCTGAACGGAAAATACGCCGCGCAGTACATCGGCGGCGCCGGTCTCGCCGCGCGCTATTTGTACGATGCGATCGACGCGCGCACCGATCCGCTCCGTCCCGATAATCCATTGATCTTCATGACTGGTCCGCTCGACGCGACCGCTGCGCCGAGTTCAGGTCGTTTCGTCGTCGTCGCGCGGTCGCCACAGACTGGGCTGTACGGCGAAGCGAATGCCGGCAACTTTTTTGGACCTGATTTGAAAATGGCGGGCTATGACGGCATCGTCGTCCGCGGCAAGTCGGCGACGCCGGTGTATCTGTTGATCCGCGACGGTTCAGTCGAGTTGCGCGACGCGTCGCACCTGCGCGGCAAAACGACGTTCGACACCGGCGACGCGATCCGCGTGGAGTTGGACGATCAGAAACTAACCGTCGCGGCGATCGGTCCTGCCGGCGAGAACCTGGTCAAGTACGCGCTCATCCTCGCGACGAACCCGCGCCCCGGCGCGAAAAAGGGCATCGCCGGGCGCTGCGGCATGGGCGCGGTGATGGGATCGAAAAACCTGAAAGCGATTGCCGTGCGCGCTCATTCGCACCGACCGCACATCCGGCTGCACGATCCGGACGCGTTCAAAGCGGCGGTGCATACCGCGATGCAAATGTTGCCGGACGATATGTCCACGCAGATGTTTCGCTCGGTCGGCACATCGGGCACGGTCGATTTCCTCGGCTTGCTCGGCGATGTACCCGCGAAATATTGGACGCAGGGCACTTTCGATTTTGCCAAAATCAGCGGCAACGTTCTCGCCGAAACGATCCTCACCGGTCACGCGACATGCCATGCCTGCGTCGTGGCGTGTGGGCGCAAAGTGGCGAGCGCCGCCGGGCATGACCTGCCGCACGCCGAGGGTCCCGAGTACGAAACGCTCGTCGCGTTCGGCTCGCAGATGTTGAATGACGATCTGGGTATGTTGACGTACATCGGCTCGCAATGCGATGCGCTGGGGATGGATTCGATCAGCGCGGCGTCGACCATCGCGTTCGCGATCTTTTTGCGCGAGCAAGGGCTTGTCCCCGCGTCGGCGTTCGGTGACGCGGAACTGCGGTGGGGCGATTCTCAAATGACGCTCGACCTGACCCGCCAAATCGCGCGGCGCGAAGGACTCGGCGACGCGCTTGCCGAGGGGACGAAAGCGTTCGGCGCGCGTTACGGGGTTGAGGGGCTGGCGGTGCAGATCAACGGTTTGGACCTCGCAATGCACGATCCGCGCGCGGGGACGGGCATGGCGCTCGTCTACGCCACCTCGCCGATTGGCGCCAGCCATAATCAATCCGACTACTTTATGATCGATCTCTCCGGGCGAATCATGGACGACTTGGGCATCGGCGCGACCGATCGCTTCGAGACGAACGGCAAAGCCGCGAACGTGGCGCGGCACCAGGATTGGCGCGCGGTCAACGCAGCGCTGGTGCAATGTATCTTCCCGAATCCGCCGGTGAAAAATATGGTGGAGATGATCGCCGCGGCGACCGGCTACGACGTCACGCTCGACAATGTGCTGTCCTATGGCGAACGGATGTGGGACTTGAAGCGCGCCCTCAACCTCAAACTGGGTTACGACGCGCGCGCGAATGAAATACTACCGGAACTTTTGTTGCGTCCGCTCGCCGACGGCGGGACCGAAGAACACGTTGCGGAACTCGATCTGATGCTGCGCGAATACTATGCGGTGCGTGATTGGGAGTGGGCAACCGGCAAGCCGTCGCGCGCCAAACTGCTCGCGCTCGGAATGCCGGAGATTGCGCAGGATTTGTGGGGATAGGAGGAAAAATGGGCAGCGAAATTATTTTCTTAGTAGAAAGAGCGCAAGAGGGAGGATACAGCGCACGTGCTTTGGGCTATTCCATCTTCACAGAAGTTGACACATAGGATGAACTGAAATCAGCTGTTCAAGATGCTGTCCGCGTTCACTTTGACGAAGAAAATAAACCAGCCATGCTTCGCCTGCACGTCGTT
>JBBIJS010000397.1:0-2107 GCA_037445855.1 Chloroflexota bacterium
CCTTCGCCGCATATTTTTCATCCGCGTCCAACCAATTCTTCACCCCGCGCCGATGCTTGGTCGTATCACGATCACTTCATCGCCGTCTTGAATCGGTGCGTTGAGACCACCGAGGTACTTGGCGGAGTGTCCGTTCACCAAAATACCGGAACGAAAAATGAACTGATCGTTTCCGTCCAACAGCACATCGCGCACGTCACACCGCGCGAACAACGCCATCAGTAGATCGCGCAGCGTCTCGCCCTCAAACGCAAACTCCGTCCGATCGATCTTCGCCCGCGCCCGCATTTCGCCGGTGAACTTGAGCGTCACTCGTGTCACCGGTTGGCTACCCGCCGCCCACCGGCGGAAAGACATCGAGCGTATCCTCCGGGCGCACCGGCGTTTCCAATCCCTGCGTCAAGAAAACGGACTGGCGTCCGTTGATAAAGACGTGAATGTGCTCGAACAATTCGCCGGGGGACTGCCAGACCTTTTTCGCAAGCGCCGCCCGACTGCGCGTGACAGATTCCAATGCCTGGCGCGCGGTCATCGACGCGGTGAGGTCCACCTTGACTGTTTTGCCGCCAGCGAGCGAGCGCAGGTCGGCATAGAAATTGATCTGCATGGTTTCATCTCCATCGGTGCGCGAATTATACCACAGACCGGAGTGCGCCCCAACGTTCACTCCGCGGGTGTAGTTCAGTTTGGGGGCGAACTTTGAAAAGACTCGGGGTGCGCGCTCTCTAGCGCGCCTGCACACGGCGTTAGAGAACGCCTGCTCCTCTGTTTATGAAAACCTGCCCCCAAGGTGAACTACACCCCACTCCGCCACGCTTTTGACAAATCCGTACGTTCAGGATATTATGTGTATTGCATATAGTTGACAGAAGGCGAAGTATGTCCCCCACCCACGCGTTGCTCGGCTTGCTCGTCCGCGGCGAGCGGCACGGCTACGAACTGAAGCGCATCGTCGACCAGCAGTTTGCGCCCTTCTGGCGGATCGACTTTGCCCAGCTCTACCGCTCGCTCGCCAAGATGCAGCGCGCCGGCTGGGTCGAAACGCGCGTCGAGCGCGGCGCAGCCGGACCCGACCGCAAAGTGTACGCGGTGACCGCGCTTGGCAAGCGCGCGCTTGCCGCGTGGCTCGTGGAACCGGCGCGCGACCGGAACGAGGCGTTCGTCAAGCTGCGCCTCGCGGCGGACGCCGGCGAATCACCCGCTCCAGTGATCGAGCAGCAACGCCGCGCGCTGGAGGACGAACACTCCGCGCGTTCGCACGCGCACCGCGCCGCGCGCGATGCTCACGACGCGGGTCGCCTCATCCTGGCGCACGCCGCGCTGCGCGAGACGGAAACCTCACTCGCCGCGCTCGATCTGTACGCGGCGATGACGCCCGCCGCGCGCGGCAGAACGCTTGCTCCCCCCGCTCACCTGACGATCACCGGCAGCGACGATCCGCTGCTCGCACGGCTTGCGCAACTCGCGCACACCTCAGCAAGCGCGGTCGGCAGCATCGGCGGACTGCTTGCGCTCGCGCAGCATCAAGCAGACATCGCAGGCGTCCATTTGCTCGACACCGCCACCGGGGAGTACAACGCGCCGTTCGTCAAGCACCTCTTGCCGGAAGAGGACATCGTCCTCGTCAATCTCGCCGTCCGCGAGAACGGCTTGATTGTTGCGCGCGGCAATCCCAAGAACATTCGCGGCGTGCGCGACCTCACCCGGCGCGGCATTCGCTTCATCAATCGGCAGCGCGGCGCAGGTACACGCCTGCTGCTCAATTCCAAACTGCGCGCCGCGCGCATCGATCCTCATTCGCTGCGCGAGTGGGAACGCGCCGCGTCAACGCACGCCGCCGTCGCCGCCGCAGTTGCGACCGGCGCGGCGGACGTGGGACCGGGCTTGCGCGCGGTCGCCGTCGAATGGGGGCTGGATTTCATTCCGCTGGGCGAGGAACGCTACGATCTCGCGATGCCGCGCGTTGGGTACGAGTCCGCGCGTCTGCGTCCGCTGCTTGCCGCGCTGCACAGCGCGGCGTTCCTTCGCGGCGCCTCCGCGTTTCAAGGGTATGATCTCACGCGCACCGGTCGAGTGGTGGCGCGTGTGAAATAAACCAATCTTCAAA
>JBBIJS010000398.1:0-2107 GCA_037445855.1 Chloroflexota bacterium
CCACGTCGAACCCGGCGCGGGGACCGGCGACGCCGAGCATCGCGACGAGGTGTCCACCCGCGCTGCTGCCCCACGCGCCAAACCGGGTCGGATCGATCTGCAGCGCGGACGCGTTCGCGCGCAGATAGCGGATCGCGCATTTCACGTCCTCGATCTGCGCGGGCCACTTGGACTGCGGCGCAAGCCGGTAGTCAAGCGAAGCGACAGCGTAACCACGCGCCAAGAGTTCCGGCCCGCCGAGTTGGATGCCGCGTTTGTCGCCGGCGCTCCATCCGCCGCCGTGGACGAACACCGCGAGGGGCATTGGGTGTGCCAGCGATTTTGGATAGTAGAGGTCTAGTTTTTGGGCGATGCCGTCCGGCGAACAGTATGTCACGTCCCGATAAATCGCGCTCGGTTTCGGCTCGCTGATGGTGGTGTGCGCGGGTGTTGGCGCCGGCGTATTCGTCGCGGTCGGCGCTGGCATGTTCGTTGCGGTTGGCGTGGGTGGGCGTAAGGCGCTTGGCGCGTACGCGCACCCGGCGAGGACAAGCCAGAACGCCATTCCAAATAATCGTACCTTCATCGTGCCTCTTTACGGCGTCAACGCGCGGTACATTTTTTGATCGAGGTGCGTGTTCTCCAATCGCACCGCCTGCACGAAATCGTTCATGCCGGTCAGCGCCAATTGGCGAGTCGGCTTGGTCTTCGACGGCGAGTTGAGCCAGTCCATCACCACTTGCCAACTCGCCGGCGTCTCGATGGCGTCGAGCGCGGGGAACCGTCCGGACGTTTTCTTCCACGTCCAAAAACACCAGCCACCGTTCACCTCGTTCGCGGGGTCTTCGTACATCTTGACAGTGCTGCCGATCATGTCGTACGTATTCTCGCCAAATTCGCCAACCCACAACGGAACATTCTGGGAATCGGTGACGGACTTGAAGTATTCAAGTTTCTTTTTGCGGTCGTCGCCAAACCAGTTGTACATATGAAACCCGTACGCTTGATTGCCGGACAGCGGCGCGGAGAACATCGTAAAGTCCGACGAGAACTTGCCGCCTTCGACGATGACCATGTGATAGGGATCGACTTGGCGGATGGCGCCGACAATGCGCTGTTCCAAATCCGCCAGGTCTTGCCCGGTGGGCGGCAGCGGCTCGTTGATCAGGTCATAGCCGACGACGATCTTGCGATCCTTGTACCGGCTCGCCATCGCCTGCCACATTGCGACCGTCCGTTTCTTGTCTTCTTCCGACTTCCAGACGAGTTGGTCGCTGGGGTCAGACGGCGACAGGCGCGATTGTCCGCCCGGCACCGCGTGCAGATCGAGCACGGCGTAGACGTTGTACTGTTCGCACCACTGCAGGACATTGTCGAGAATGTCCCAGCCACTTTGTTTGTAGACGTACGGATGATCGTCGTCCTCGAGGATCTTGGCGTTAATAGGAATTCGCACCGAGTTGAAACCCAGTTGCTCGATCCGCTGAATATCGGCTGCGGTAATGTAGTTAGCGTAGATTTGATTTTGGAAAGACACCGCGTCGGCTGGTCCCACCAACTGCGTCAGTCGATCCATGATCGTCGATTCAGAGAGGAGCAGCCCTTTGCCGAATTCCCATCCTTCCCACAACAGCCATCCGCCGAGACTGACGCCGCGGAGTTTGAGCGGCTTGCCGTCTAACCCCACGATGGTTTTGCCGACCTGATGCACCATTGGATTATGCGGGTAATAGTCCGCGTACGTCGATTGCGCCGGCGCGGTCGGCAGCGGTTTTGCAGTCGCCGCGCCGCCGGCGCAGGCGAGTAGCGTGAACGCTGCGGCAAGCATGACCAGGACAGGCGCGCTCGATAAATTCTTCCTGTGGCGCATCTTCATTCCCACACGACGCGCGCGATGCTGTACGCCGGCAGCGCGATTTGATTCGACGGGTCAGGCGATGCGATGGACGCGGGGACGCGCGCCGTGTTTGCCAGGTCCGGCGTGGCGAGCAAATCGACGCGAGTTGGCTTGGGGCGGTTGCCTTGCGTTGGATCGTAGATGCGCGTCTCGCTGGACGCGTTCTGCAAGATCAACACCGTGCGCTTGTTCGATTGAAACCAGCCGCCTTCGATCGGACGATAACTTTCG
>JBBIJS010000399.1:0-2103 GCA_037445855.1 Chloroflexota bacterium
CCGTCGCCATCTGATAGAGGTACTCGTTCCCCAGCCGCCGCGCGGACTCGCAGTTGCAGCGCTCTTCGCTCATCACCGCGAACTTGACGCCGGCGGTCTGCATGATCTTGACGAACGCGCGCGTGATCTTTTGCGCGCGCTGATCGTACGACCCCGCGCAGCCGACCCAGTACAGCACGTCGTACTCTTCGCCGGCTTTCGCGCGCGGCACATCGAGTCCTTCCGTCCATTTCAGTCGATCTTGCTTAGGTAACCCGTACGGATTCCCCTGCCGCTCCATCGAATCCATCGCCTTGTTCGACGGCGGCTGCGGCGCGCCTTCAGAGAGCGTGAGGTAGCGGCGCAGCTCGATGATCGTGCCCAACTGATCGATCGACACCGGGCACGCGTTCACGCACGCCATACAGGTCGTGCAATCCCACAGCTCCTGCGCGTCGATCACCGCGCCGTGAATCGCGCCGGGCGTCTTGGCGTGCGACGCCTCGAACAACTTGACGATGACATTTTTCGGCGAAAGCGCCTTGCCGGTCAGCGCGGCGGGACACGCGTCCTGGCAGCGCCCGCAGCGCGTGCACGCGTCGAAATCGAGCAACTGCTTCCACGTAAACTCTTCGAGCTTGCTGATGCCAAACGATTCCTGATTCTCGATGTCGTCGATCTTGGGAATTGCGCCCGCCGGTTCGAGTTTCTTGAAGAACGTATTGACGCTCGACACGACGAAATGCGACATCTTGGTGAACGACACCGTGCCGATGAAGAAGATCGCGACCGCCGCGTGGAAAACCCAAATCGAGCGATGCAGCGATTCGAGCGCGCCGACGTCGAGCGACGCGAACAGTCGCGAAAGCGGATAGCCGATCACCGAGCACGTCGTGCAGAACATCACGCGCTCGCCCAACCGCGCGGTTTCTACCGGCTGCGCCGCGAGCCGCAGTGATTCGATTAGAAAGCCGGTGATAACGATGAACGCCAGCGAGCCGATGATCCACAAGTCTTCGTTAAAGTAGCGCTTGCCGGATCGCCCATCCAGCCGCGCCGGTTTCTGTCCGTATCGAATGACAAACGCGACGCCGAGACCGATGAGCGCGAGGACGCCGAAAATATCGAGGATGACTTTGTAGAAATAATACAAGCCGTCTTGCAGCAAGCGCCATTGGTTGGGATCGATGAGTGGACGCGCAATGTCCCAGTCAATCGTCGCCAGCGCCGTGCCGATAAAAAGGATCACCATGCCCCACATAATGCCGAGGTGCATTGCGCCGGCGGGCTGCTGATCGAGCGCGACCTTTTTCGTCGCGACGCCCATCGTCAGCCACATCTTGATGCGCGCGCCGAGCGGTCCCCATTCGAACTTGCCTTTGCCCTTGCGCCACTGCCGAACGCGCAGCCAGAAACCAAAGCACATAACCAAAATGGCTACAAGACCCGCAACGTACACGGTGATTTGCAGCCATTCGGGAATGTTCCAAAACGTGGGGCGACAGATGAGTCCGGGGGGACAGGGAAATTCGGGCATGGTTCAACTCCGTCGTTGAAATACCAGTGATCAGTTTTCAGTATTCAGTATGCAGTCTGAACACTGAATACTGGTTACTGCTCCACTCCGCCTTTGATTGGTGGAATCGCGGCATACAAGTTGCCGGGGTCTTTCAGCGCGCGCGGCGTGCTTTGGTCCGGCGCGGGTGGCGCGACGAGCAGTTTATCTTTAGTGATGATCGCGTCGCGGCGGTTGTAGTACGAGAGTTCGTAATCGTGCTCCAGCACGATCGCGCCAGTCGGGCACGCCTCTTCGCAGAATCCGCAAAAGATGCAGCGGATCAGGTTGATCTCGTACCGTTTGGCGTACCGCTCGCCCGGCGAATAGCGCGCCGCGTCCGTCTGCTCCGCCGGCTCGACGTAGATCGCGTCCGCCGGACACGCCGCCGCGCACAGCGAGCAGCCAATACATTTCTCGAGTCCGTTTTCGTGCCGCTTCAATTCATGCCGCCCGCGAAAGCGCGGCGCGACCGGTTTGCGGACTTCGGGATATTGGTACGTGACGTTCGGGGTGAACATCTCCCGCAGCGTCACGGACATGCCTTTGACGATAGCGCCAAGATCAGG
>JBBIJS010000400.1:0-2102 GCA_037445855.1 Chloroflexota bacterium
GCGCGCTGATGACGTGGGCGCGCGCGCTCGGAGAGTTTGGCGCGACGATCATGTTCGCCGGCAATTTTCAGGGAACCACGCAAACCATGCCGCTGGCGATTTACATCGGATTTGAATCCAATCTCGACAGCGCGCTCGCGCTCTCGTTCATCCTGATCGTCGTTTCGTTTGGCATCTTGGCAGCCGTCCGATGGGTCAGCCCCAGAGGATTTACCGTGGGCTAATGCGTCGTATGTTTGAAATCGCCATCCACAAACAACTCGGTGAATTCAAGTTGGACGTCGAATTCACTGCGCCGGAAAATCAAATCATCGTGCTCTTTGGTCCCAGCGGCGCGGGCAAGTCCATGACGTTATCCGCGATTGCCGGCTTTGCGCCGCCCGAGTCGGGGCGCATCGTCATCGGCGAACGGATTTTGTTCGACGCCGACCGGCGCATCGATCTGCTGCCGCAACAACGCCGCGTCGGTTTGGTGAAGCAAGACCTGGCGCTCTTTCCGCACCTCACCGTCGCGCAGAACATCGCATACGGCTTGGGACGCGCCTCGCCAGAAATGCGCCGAACCCAGGTGCACGATCTGCTCGCGCTCGTCAATCTGAACGGACTGGACGCGCGCTATCCGGCGCAGCTCTCCGGCGGTCAGCAGCAGCGCGTCGCGCTGGCGCGCGCGCTCGCGCCGCGCCCCGCGGTGCTCTTGCTCGACGAACCGTTCAGCGCGCTGGACGCGCCGACGCGAATGCAGCTGCGTTCCGAGGTGCTGAACTTGCAGCGCGAAATCAAAATCCCGGTCGTGTTCGTGACGCACGATTTGGGCGAGGCGTACTTTTTAGCCGATCAACTGGCGGTGATCGACGCGGGGCGAATCTTGCAAATCGATGCGCCCGGCGAGATTTTGCGCCAACCGTGTTGTTTGCGGGTGGCGCAGGCGGTCGGCGTGAAGAATATTTTGCCGGGGACAGTGGTCGCGTCCGATAGCGCGGGTTGCCGCGTGCGCGTCGGCGACGCGACGCTCGACGCGCCGCGTTATCCGTTCGCGCCGGGCGCGCGCGTATTCGTCTGTTTGCGTTCCGAGCGCGTGATGCTCATTCGTCCCGAACGCGCCGGGCAATCGAGCGATGAGAACGCGCTGCGCGGTGAAATTGTCCGCGAGATGAACGACGGAATGAACGTGACGCTGTATTTCCGCGTGGACGGCGCGCGGTTGCTGCGAGAACAAGACCACGATCTTGAAATCGAATTGCCCGTGTACATTTTTGAGCGACTCAACCTCGCGCGCGAGCGGCAGTGGACCGTGTCGCTGCGGAAGAACGCGATGCATCTGATTCCGTGAGCGGAACGAAATGGCTTGACGCCCCGCCAAAATTCGGTCAATGGTTGAGCCATTGACAAAGCCCTCTCGCTCTCATATACTTATCTATGCGCCACGATATTCTTTTTGGGAGGTTGGGTTGGTCATCGGAATCGTTTCGAAAAGCTCCGTCGCCGAAACGCTGCTCAACAATCTTTCGGAAGCGGATTTTGACCTGAAAGATGTTTCTGTGATGATGCGCGATCAGAAGGCGCGCGATGCCATCGCCGAAGACGCCGGTCCCTTCAAGGGGCTGGCTCTCGCTGATTTGGTTGATCGACTTGTCCACGTTGGCTTGTCCAAGCCCGACGCGCAAAAATATGCCGATGCGGTCGCACAGGGCAAGGTCTTGATTGCTATCGCGACGCCGCGGGAATCAGAGTCAGCGGCGTCGGAAATGTTGCAGGACGCTTCCGCCGAGCTGATCAAGGTGGTGCGAAAATGAAAAACAAAATCTGGCTTTTGTCCGTTGCCGCCACGGCAATCATTGTTCTGACCGCCTTGTCCGCGTGCAAGACTGGCGGCGCACCCACTCCGCCCGCATCGATTACTCCAACAATAGGACAGAGGACTAAAACTTCGGGCTGTGTGGTGCAGGGCAAGTTGCCGGATCCCGCCTGCACGCCCGGCGCGATCATTCCAACCGCGACCAAGGATCAGATTTGTGTTCCCGGCTATAGCAAGAATGTCCGAAATGTGACGACCCAAGAAAAAGACCAGGTCTATGCCGAGTACGGCATCACGCACCATACCA
>JBBIJS010000401.1:0-2088 GCA_037445855.1 Chloroflexota bacterium
GGATGCGGCTTGACCGGACGCAGATTCGCGAAAAGTCCCAAGCCCTTGCGCAGTCCGAGCAGCCCCTGTTCCGGTCGCACCGCTGCGCGCGGATCGTCCCATTTCGGTCCGCCGACCGCGCCGAGCAGCACCGCGTCCGCCGCGCGGCACGCGTCGAGCGTCGCGTCGGACAACGGCGCGCCGGTCGCGTCCATCGCGCAGCCGCCGATGAGATGCTCTTCAAATTCAAACTGGTGATTGAATTTCTTCGCGATGGCTTGCAGAACACGAACGCCTTCTGCGACAACTTCGGGACCGATGCCGTCGCCGGGGAGTGTCACAATCTTCGCGCGCATCTACAACCTCAGAAAAATTGGACGCGGATTGCCGCGGACAAACGCGGATTTTTTTATTTTGGTTTTATCCGCGTCCGTCCGCGTTGATCCGCGTCCAAAAATTATTTTACACCTGCAACCGAGATTCCGTACTCTACCGAATCGAGCAGAGCGAACCAGGACGCCTCAATGATGTTCGGCGACGCGCCGACGGTGCTCCAGCGCTGCACATGATTCGCCGTTTCGATTAGCACGCGCGTCGTCGCCGCGGTGCCCGCGCCGCCGTCGAGGATACGCACCTTGTAATCCGCGAGGTGGAACGCGTTGAGCGCGGGATAGAACGGCGTCAACGCTTTACGCAGCGCCGTGTCGAGCGCGTTGACCGGTCCGTTGCCTTCCGCCGCAACGTGGACGACCTCATCGCCGACGCGCAGTTTGACATTCGCTTCCGCCAGCAAGCCGCGTCCCTGCCGCTTTTCAACGACGACGAGAAAATCGATCATCTCGAACAGCGGACGATAATCTTTCTGGGCGCGGCGCAGCATCAGTTCAATCGACGCCTCCGCGCTTTCGAAATGGAAACCTTGCGCTTCGAGTTCTTTGATCCGCTGGAGCACCGCGCTCACATCGGTATTCGCGTTGTTCACGTCGACGCCAAACTCTTCCGCTTTGCTCAACACGTTGCCGCGCCCGGAGAGTTCGGACACGACGACGCGCGAGGCGTTGCCGACGCGCGCGGGATCGACGTGCTGATAACTCGTCTCGTTGCGGCGCATCGCCGCGACGTGGATGCCGCCCTTGTGCGCGAACGCGCTGCGCCCGACGTACGCCATATGATCGTCCGGCGCGAGGTTGGCGATCTCCGCGACCGCGTGCGCGAGCGCGGTCAAGCGCGTGAGCTGACCTTGGGGCAAGCACGTGAAACCCAGTTTGAGTTCGAGGTCGGGAATGATCGCACACAGATTCGCGTTGCCGCAGCGCTCGCCGTAACCGTTGACCGTGCCTTGCACGAGCGTGCAGCCCGCACGCGCCGCCGCAAGCGAATTCGCGACCGCACATTCGCTGTCGTTGTGTGTGTGAATGCCGAACGGCTTGACGGGGAACTGGGCGCGCACGGCATTGACGATCTCTTCGATTTGCCACGGCATCGCCCCGCCGTTCGTATCGCAGAGCGAAATCGAATCCGCGCCGCCGTCGAACGCGGCGCGCAGCGTGGCGAGCGCGTACGCCGGGTCAGCGCGGTAACCGTCGAAAAAGTGCTCCGCGTCGTAAATCACTTCGCGCCCGCGCGATTTCAGGTACGCCAGCGATTCGCGGATGATGCGAAGATTTTCTTCGAGCGTCGTCTGCAAGACCTCGGTGACGTGCAGCGTCCACGTTTTGCCAACGACGGTCACGACCGGCGTCTCCGCGTCGAGCAGCGCGCGGATGTTCGCGTCATCGTCCGGCTTGCCGCCTCCGGCGCGGCACGTCGCGCCGAACGCGGCGAGCCGCGCGTGTTTCCACTTGAGCGCCTTGGCGCGCTCGAAGAACTCGACATCTTTCGGATTCGAGCCGGGCCAGCCGCCTTCGATGTACGCGACGCCAAGATCGTCGAGCAGTTGCGCGACGCGCAATTTGTCCTGAACGGTGAGGGAAAGCCCTTCGCGCTGCGTGCCGTCACGGAGGGTCGTGTCGTAGATCATGACTTGCATCTTCGTGTGTTGTCTCCACCAAACGAAATCTGCCAAATGTGCCAAACCAGCCAAAATTGCCAAACGCTTTTTGGCATATT
>JBBIJS010000402.1:0-2074 GCA_037445855.1 Chloroflexota bacterium
GTCGAATCGGTCAGCAATCAGACTTACGAAATCCATAATCCCGCGACCGGGGAACTTGTCGATGTCGTGCAGAAAGGCAATCGCGAGGACGCCAAGCGCGCAATCGACGCGGCAGACGACGCGTTCAAGAAATGGCGGCTGACGAGCGTCGCCGAACGTTGCGAGATTTTGTTCAAGGGCATCGAGTCGGTGCGCGCGAATATCGGCGAATTGTCCAAGCTGTTGTGCGCGGAACAGGGCAAGCCGGTCAAGCAAGCCGAAACGGAAATCGAGCACTTCTTGCACGGGATGACGTTCTTCGCGCGGCTCGGTCCCACCTATCGCGGCTCGTATGTGCCGCTGCCCGACACAACGATGTACGGCATGGTGCTCAAGCAGCCGATGGGCGTCGTCGCGGCGATCTCGCCGTGGAATTTCCCGATTACGTTGATGGGGACGAAAGTCGGTCCCGCGCTCGTCGCCGGCAACACGGTCGTCCACAAACCGGCGAGCACGACCCCGCTCACCGCGACGCGCATTATCGAACTGCTGAACGCGGCGGGACTGCCGCCGGGCGTGCTGAACATTGTCACCGGTCCGGGCGGCGTGGTCGGCGAGGAATTGATTTCGAATCCGAAGGTGCGCCGCGTCGCGTTCACCGGGCAGAGTGACACCGGGCAGCGCGTCGCGGAAATCTCCGGGCGCGGGATGAAGCGCATCACGCTCGAACTGGGCGGCAGCGATCCGCTCATCGTTTGCGACGACGCGGATTTGAAGCGCGCCGAATTTTGCGCGTGGGTCGGTCGATTCTTCAACTGCGGGCAGGCATGTCTCGCGGTCAAGCGGCTGTACGTATTCGATTCGGTCTACGACGAATTTGTGAATCGTCTCGTCGCGCGCGTGCAAAAGATCAAAGTTGGCAACGGCACGCGCGAAGACGCTTTTATGGGTCCGATGCACACCGCGGTGCAGCGCGCGGAAGTCGAGACGCAAGTAGCGGACGCAGTGAAGAAAGGCGCGCGCGTTCTGACCGGCGGCACGCGACCGCAAGGCGCGGAGTACGAGAAAGGTTACTTTATCAGTCCAACGCTGTTGGCGGACGCGCCGCTCGATTCCAAAGTCGTAACCGAAGAGGTCTTCGGTCCCGCGCTGCCGATCTGGCGCGTGAAGAATCTCGACGAAGCAATTGAGATGGCGAACCAATCGGCGTGGGGCTTGGGCGCGAGCATCGTCACGCGCGACTTGACCAAGGCGCGCTACGCGGCGGAGAATCTGCAAGCCGGCAACGTATGGGTGAACTCGCTACACATCGGCTACGACGAAATGCCGTTCGGCGGCACGAAGATGAGCGGCATCGGTCGCGAGCATGGACCCGAGGCGCTGGAGTATTATCTCGAAACCAAAGGCGTCGTGATCGCGACGGCATGAGTAGACAGGTAGGCAGGTACACAGGTAAACAAGTCTCACGCTTGCCCTGCCTACTTGTCTACTTGTTTCCCTGTTTCCTTTTTTACTGATGAACTACACGGCTCAAGAACTCATGGTCGCCGCTGCGGCGCGCGAGATCAGCGATGGCGAGATCGTTTTCGCCGGAATGCGCCTGCCGCTGATCGCGTTCGCGCTCGCGAAGGAAGCGCACGCGCCCAACGCGATCGGCTTGTTCGAGTGCGGCTTGGTGCGCGATACGCCGTCGCCGGAATTGCTCTACACGATGGGCGATCCGCCGAACATCACGAACGCGCTCTGGGCGACGCGGATGATCAACATCATGGGCTTGCTGCAGCAGGGCTGCGTCGATCTTGGCTTCATCGGCGGCGCGGAAGTGGACCGATTTGGAAACCTCAACACGTCTTATCTCGGCGATCCGAAATTGCCAACGACGAAACTGCCCGGCAGCGGCGGCGCGGCGGACATCGCGAGCTTGTCGAAACGCCTCGTCGTCATCATGGCGCACGAAAAACGCCGCTTGGTCGAGCGCGTGAATTACATCACGTCGGCGGGCAACGGCGATGGAAACGGCTGGCGCGCGCGCGTCGGTTTGCCGCGCGGCGGACCGAGCGCGGTGATTACGACGCTGGGTGTGCTCGGTTTTGAC
>JBBIJS010000403.1:0-2050 GCA_037445855.1 Chloroflexota bacterium
GTGGATGGCGATGGAGACGGGCGCGCGCGCGCTGGATGTGGCAACGGGCAAAGGCGCGGTGCTGATTCCCATCGCGCAGCGCGTTGGTGCGGGTGGGAGCGTTATCGGAATCGATCTATCGAGCGCGATGTTGGACGAGGCGGAACGCGCGGCGCGCAGGGCGGGAATCGCCAATTACCAATTACGAAAAATGGACGCCGAGCATCTGGAATTTCCCGATGCGTCGTTCGACGCGGTGACGTGCGCGTTCGCGCTCTTCTTTTTCCCAGCGATGGACGCCGCGCTGCGCGAGATGCATCGCGTCTGCAAGCCGGGCGGGCACATCGGAATTTCAATGTGGGGCAAAGAGCCGTTCGGCGTCGGCTGGAGAATCTTTGCGGAGCAGGTGCGCGCGTACGGCGTCGAAGTGCGGAATCCGCAGCGCGTCGCGTACACGCCGGAGGGCGTTCACGCGCTCCTCGCCGCGGCTGGGTTTATCGACATTGAAACGCGGAGCGAGACGACGGACGTGGTGTATGCCAGCGAAGACGATTGGTGGAATTTTCAGTTGACGTTGGCGTCGCGCGCGGTGATCCATCGAATGGACGAGGTGACACGCGCGCGCTTCAAAGAAGAATATCTGGCGAAGGTGCGCCCGTTCTTTCAAGCGGACGGCTTGCATTTGCCCGCGCCGGTGATTTACGCTATCGGCGCGTCGAAAGGATAGCGTCGAATCCTTTTGATACGGTCGGTGCGGCGGAATGAGACAAACGCCTTTTGACACGTTCACGCCGCGTCGGTATAATGGAATCAGTTCGACGCAGAGTCCGCGCAACATCTTTCCAAAGAAGGAGAGCACGATGGATTTTCGTTTGACCCCGCAGCAGGAATTATTCAAACGCACCGTTCGTGAGTTCGCCGAAAAGAACGTTGCTCCGCGCGCGCGAGAGATCGACCAGAAAGCCCAGGGTATCCCCGAAGAGATCATCCAGGGCATGGTCGATCTTGGTTTATTCGGCGTGACGATTCCGGAAGAATACGGCGGGACCGCCAGCCCCGGCGAGGAATTGGTGTACGCGATGATCGCCGTGCACGAGATCGGGCGCGCGGAATTGTCGATGTCGCTGCCGGTTTATTTTTTGCTTAACCTCGGATGGAGTTATCTCCTCGCGCGGCACGGCAGCGAAGAACTCAAGCGCGAAGTGCTGCCGCGCGTCGCCAAAGGCGAATGGTTTCTTGGCATCGCGACGACGGAACCCAGCGGTGGCTCTGATCTCGCCGGCATCAAGACCACCGCGACGAAGAAAGATGGCAAGTATGTTCTCAACGGCGAAAAAGTTTTCGTCAGCGGCGTGACCGAAGGCAAAAAGCGCGGCGGTGGACATCTCACGCTGTTCAGGACCGCGCCGGAGCTGGGCACCAAAGGTATGACGTTTGCCTACGTGCCGATTCAATCCGCCGGCATTACCACGACCGTCTTCGACGATATGGGACGCATGGGACTATCGACCGGCGGCATCGCGTACAAGAACGTCGAGATTCCGGAAAAGAACGTCCTCGATAAGGAGAATCGCGGTTTCTACGTGAACATGGAAGGGTTCAACGCGGCGCGCGTGCTGGTGTGCGCGGCGTGCACCGGCGGCGCGGAACGTGCGCTCGAAATCAGCGCCGAGTACACCAAGCAGCGCGTTCTCTTCGGTCAGCCGCTCGCGAAATTCGAGGGCATCTCGTTCGAGATCGCGGACGATTACGCCAAACTCGCGATGCTCATGAACCAGTTGACCAAGACCGCGTGGATGATCGATCAATTCTACCAGGATGCCAGCTCGTTCACGCGCAAGGAGATCAACGCGAACGTCGCGATCTGCAAACTGACCGCGCCGCTGCTCACGCTCGACATCGCCAAGCACGCGATGATGTACCACGGCGGACTGGGCTACAGCAAAGAGACGCCGCTGGAAATGCTGATGCGCGGCGTGATGTCGTACGTCGTTGGCGCGGAAGGCGGCGCGAACATCATGCGGATCATCATCGGTCGCGAATTCATCGGCGACGTGGCGATCCCGTACAA
>JBBIJS010000404.1:0-2042 GCA_037445855.1 Chloroflexota bacterium
GATGTCGGCACGAACGATCAGGACATGAAGACGATTGCGATCGAGAACGGGCTGGACGCCGCGCTGTCCAAGCCGGTCGATATGGGCGGCAATCGGATCGATCAACTCGGCGCGGCGGCGGGCGGCGTGGTGATCGCGCTCGAAACGCTGCACCGCGAAGCGGAACGATTGCGCGCGCTGCCCCAATTTCGCAACCTGCAAATTCCCGCGTGGGACAAGGTGACGCTGATCGTGCAGGGCTTTGGCGCGGTCGGCGCGAACTTCGCGCGTTCAATCGCCGAGATGGACAAGCCGCGCGGCGGCGCGCCGAAGGTGATCGGCATCAGCGACGCGTCGGGCTACCTCTACTGCGAATCCGGTCTCGACGTCGACCTACTGCTCGCGCTGCGCAAACAGAACCCGCTCGTCACCAAACCCTATTTCCTTGCACATCCCGATGGTCCGGACAGCGGCTGTCCGTCGTTGAAATTCTCCAGCGCGCGCGATGACTTGCTGCGCGAATCGGCATTCTGCCTCGTCCCCGCCGCGCCGCAATCGAACTATCTCGATGTGGACGATGCATCACATCCGTCGATGACCGTTGATAAAATGGGACGCTGGTCGATGATCGTCGAAGGCGCGAACACGTACTCGCCCGACCCGCGGCGCAAAGCCGCGCGGCGGCGGATGGAGCGCAAGGTGTACCAGGAGCGCGGCACGCTCATCGCGACCGATTTCCTCGTCAACTCCGGCGGCGTGATCTTCGCCGCGCACGAGCGGCTGATTCCTACGCCGCCCGATTTGCGGATTCCGAATGAGATGCTGGGAAATCGTGGCGCGGTCGACCAGTGGCTGGCGGATCACGCGCGAGAACTGGAAGCGCTCGCGGAAAAACGGAGAATCGCCGGAGAGAAAAAGCGCGACGCGGTCATCCGCGAAAACATGGCGCAGTTGATCGACGGCTTGATCGCGGACGATGACGCGCTGCCGTGTCAGGTTGCCGAGCGCATCAGCATCAACCGCATCGTCCACCGCGAGAGTCACCGCGTCGCGTCCGAGGTGATGGTTGAAATGGCGACGACATCGATCGCTTGCTATGTGCAGGACGCGGCGAAGACGCTCGTCGAAAAGGGTACCGACATCTTGTCGGTGCTGGCGTCAGATGGACACGTCGTCGGCATCGTCACCGATTGGGATATTACCCAAGCCGCGTCGCACGGGCAACTTGCCGGCGTCAAGGTCGATGAGATCATGACCCGCGATGTGGTGAATTGCCGACCAACTGACAGCATCCTCGATGTGGTGCTCAAGTTGGAACAGCAAGATATTTCCGCGCTGCCCGTTCTCTCGGACGACGGTCAACTGCTCGGCGTGATTTCGGCGGATCTCCTGGCGACGCGGACGCTGTATCGTTTGCTGCTGGGCGAAGAGCAGGGGTAAGCCATTGCCGTCCGCCCATCGCATCGCTTATTTCATCTCTCCGCATGGTTTCGGTCACGCCGCGCGCGCGTGCGCCGTGATGGCGGCGCTGCGGGGGATCGATCCGACGTTTCATTTCGATATCTTTACGCGCGTGCCGCACTGGTTCTTTGCCGACTCGTTGCGCGGCGCGTTCACGTACCACTCACTCCTCAGCGACATCGGCTTGGTTCAGGAAACCGCGCTGCGCGAAGACATCACCGCGACGGTCGCGGCGCTCGAACGTTTTCTCCCTTTCCGCGCCGCGCTAGTTCGCGACTGCGCCGCGCGAGTCACGCGGTTGGAATGCAAATTGGTTGTGTGCGATATTGCGCCGCTCGGTATCGCGGTCGCGCGCGCGGCGGGTGTTCCGTCCGTGCTCGTTGAAAACTTTACGTGGGATTGGATCTATCAGGGCTATCGGCGCGACGAGCCGCGCTTGGGCGATGCTATCGCGTACCTGCGCGGCGCGTTCCGCGCGGCGGACTACCACATCCAGACCGAGCCGGTGTGTCGATCCGACGCGGCGGACTTGACGACCACGCCGGTCAGCCGCGCGCCGCGGTTGTCGCGTAAGGCGACGCGTGAGAAGCTGAAGATTCCGC
>JBBIJS010000405.1:0-2038 GCA_037445855.1 Chloroflexota bacterium
GAGAACGCCTGCTCCTCTGTTTATGAAAACCTGCCCCCAAGGTGAACTACACCCGACCGCAGGTCTTGTTTGCTTTTCTGTGCGATATGTGATACAATCACTGGCGTTAGAGTAAGTGAAACCGGTAAATCTTCGCCGTCCGGTCTAGTGCCTCAGTCGGCTTGTTTTCACCCTTTTACTCCCCTGACACTCGCAAGCAAATTGGTGCTTGGCGACCGAAGTGTTCCCCGCGGTTGTTCACATCGGCATACCTTACCGCACACAGGAGTTTCATGAGTTTTAGTAGTTTTGGGCTTGACCCGCGCCTTGAGCAAGGCGTGCGGGCAATGGGCTTTTCCGCGCCCACGCCGATTCAGCAAGCCACCATTCCGGCGGCGCTGAAAGGTCAGGACATTTTGGGGTCGGCGGAGACGGGCACCGGCAAGACGGCGGCGTATATGCTGCCGATCCTGCACAAGTTGCTCGCCGCGCCGGCGCGCGCGCGTCAGGTGCGCGCCTTGATCCTCGTCCCCACGCGCGAACTCGCGCTGCAGGTCGCGGAGCACGCGGAACAATTGAGCGCGCAGACGGGCTTGCGCGCGCTCGCTGTTTTTGGCGGCATGTCGATGGAGAGCCAGACCAAAGCGCTGCGACGCGGTGTGGACATTGTCATCGCCACGCCGGGACGCTTGCTCGATCACGTCGAGCGCAAGAATGTTTCATTCGGCGGCTTGGAAATCCTCGTTCTCGACGAAGCCGACCGGATGCTGGATGTGGGTTTCTTGCCCGACCTACGGCGCATTGTGCGGCTCTTGCCGCGCGAGCGCCAGACGATGCTTTTTTCCGCGACGCTGGTTCCCTCGATCTTGGACCTCGCGGCGGAAGTGACGCGGCACGCCGTGCGGATCCAGATGGAGACGGCGACGGCGCCCGATGCGATCGCGCAGACATTGTTCCCGGTGCCGGAGCATTTGAAAGCGCAGTTGTTGCAGCGCTTGCTGCGAGAGGAGGAGATGGATAGCGTGCTGGTGTTTGCGCGCACCAAGCACCGCGCGGATCGGGTGGTCAAGCAATTGCAGCGCGCCAACATCCGCGCCGACGTGATTCACGGCAACCGTTCGCAGAATCAGCGCATCGCGGCGCTCGAAGCGTTTCGACAAGGTCATGCGCGCGTGCTCGTCGCGACCGACATCGCCGCGCGCGGCATCGACGTGGAAGGCATTTCGCACGTCGTGAACTACGATGTGCCGATGCAGCCGGAGGATTACGTCCACCGCATCGGTCGCACCGGGCGCGCGCAAGCCGCCGGCAAAGCGTACACGCTGGTGACGCCGACCGACGAGAACATGGTGCGCCGGATCGAAGTGGTGCTGAAGCAAAAGATTCAGCGCCGCCGCGTCGACGGGATCGATTACAGCACGCCGCAGTTCGCGCAGCCGGACCGCGAGTCCATTCGACGCTACGTGGAGGCGAACCGCCGAGCGCGGCAGCGCGTTCTCTCGCCCCAGCCCGCTCGCTGAGCCAGCTGGGCGTTCGTCAAAAAAACCTCAACTCAAATTCAAGGAGATTTCCCAATGGAATCCAAACTGTATGTAGGCAACCTGTCCTACAACATTTCCGAAGAGCAACTTCGGCAGTTGTTCAGCCAGGCGGGCGAGATCAAAGAAGTTTCGCTGATCCTGGACCGCGAGACGCGGCGCCCCAAGGGCTTTGGCTTTGTCGAAATGATGACGCAAGCTGAAGCGGAGAAGGCGATCCAACTGTTCAACGAGTACGAACTGGACGGCCGCAAGCTGACGGTCAACATGGCGCGTCCGCGCGAAGAGCGTGGCGCGGGCGGCGGGGGCTATCGCGGCGGCGGCGGCGGTGGTCGCGGCGGTGGCGGCGGCTACGGCGGCGGCGGACGCGGCGGCAATCGCGGCGGCGGCGGATTCTCCGGCAGTCGCAAGCGGTTCTAGATACCAAGACCTGGAAGGTTTCCAAAACCTTCCAGGTCTTTAATTCCGCGCAGTTGCGTGGTATAATGCCGTTGTGATTCAATCCAGCCGGTCGGAGTGGT
>JBBIJS010000406.1:0-2037 GCA_037445855.1 Chloroflexota bacterium
CCACGCGCTTTCAACTGTTGATGCAGGGACAGGTCGCCGCGGCAACGCTGCCCGATCCGCTCGCGTCGCTCGCGATCCTGCAAGGCGCGCGCATCATCGTCGACGACACCCAGTATCCCGAATACAGCATGAGCGTCATCAGTTTCCGCACGGACTTGGTCGCACAGCGCGCGGACGACATCAAGAAATTCCTCGCCGCGTACGATCAATCGATCAACGACATCCGCACCAAGCCGGATCAGTTCCGCAACACGCTCATCCAGCAGAGCCGCGTGCCGGATGCGTTGAAAGACAAGTACCAATTCCCGCCGTTCCCCGATCCGTCGATCCCCACGCAGGCGCAGTGGGACGACGTGGTCAAATGGGCGATGGACAAGAAACTCATCACCGCGCCGGTGACGTTCGATTCGTCCGTGGACAGCGGTTTCCTAAAATAGAATTGCCACAGAAGCACACAGAAGATCACATAATTTTTCTGTGTGTTTCTGTGTGATTTTGTGGCTCGAACTTGATGACTGACCTTGTTCTCGCGAACGGCAAAATCTATACGATGAACCCCACCCGTCCGCGCGCGCATGCGCTGGCGTTTGCGAATGGACGTGTCGCCGCGTTCGACGACGAAGCGCTGGCGATGCGCGACGCGCGCACGGAAGTGATCGATTTGCGCGGGCGCGCCGTGCTCCCTGGGGTGATCGACCACCACATCCATTTCACCGCATACGCGGCGAGTCTCACGCGCGTCAACCTCGACGGCGCGCAGTCGCTGGAAGACGCGGTCGCGCGCGTTGCTGAACGCGTCAAGACGGCGAAGCCGGGCGAGTGGATTGTGGGACTGGGTTGGAATCACATGGATTGGCGCGTGCCGCAGTTCCCGACTAAAGCGCCGCTCGATGCGATCGCGCCCAACAATCCGGTCGCGCTGGATCGGAAAGATGGTCACTCGGTTTGGGTCAACCGCGCGGCGCTGCGCGCGGCAAAGATCACGCGCGACACACCCGATCCTAGCGGCGGCGTGATCGATCGCGACGCGACCGGCGAACCGACCGGTACGCTGCGCGAGAACGCGGTCGAATTGCTCGGCGGCAACATCGGGTTCGAAGCGGGCAAGCTTTCCGAGGACGTTCTGCTCGCGGCGATTCGTACCGCGCACCAACTGGGTCTGACCGGCATCCACAACGTCGAGGGTGCAGATTCACTGCGCGCGTTTCAGGAATTGCGCGCGCAGGACAAGCTCACGCTGCGCGTCACGCACATGCTTCCAAGCGAAAACCTGGAGCACGCGTTCGCGCTCGGTTTGCGCGGCGGCTTGGGCGACGAGTTCTTGCGCATCGGCGGCGTCAAGATTTTCACGGACGGCTCGCTCGGCTCGCAGACGGCGTGGATGCTGGAACCGTTTGCGGGCAGCGATCATCGCGGCGTCGCGACCCATTCGCCGGAGCAGATCGACGCGTGGGCGCGCGCGGCGGCGGGTGCGGGGATGATGGTGTGCACCCACGCGATCGGCGACCGCGCGATTCGCGAGGTGTTGAACGTGTACGCGCGATTGCGCCGCGAGGGATTCGACGTGCCGCTGCGGATCGAGCACGCGCAGCACCTGCATCCCGCCGACATTCCGCGATTCCGCGCGCTGAACGTGATCGCATCGATGCAGCCAATTCACGCGACGAGCGATTACAAGATGACGGATCGATTTCTGGGAGCGCGCGGACGCTATACGTACGCGTTCAAGAGTCTGTTGAATGCCGGCGCGCGCGTTGTTTTCGGCAGCGACTGCCCGGTAGAAACACTCGACCCGTGGGTTGGCATTCACGCGGCGGTGACACGCGAACGGGCGAGCGGGGAGCCGCGCGGCGGCTGGTATCCGGAAGAAAAGTTATCGGTGGAAGAGGCAGTGCGCGCGTATACCGCGCCGCTGGCGAAAGGCTCGAATGCGGATTGCCTTGTTTTATCGCAAGATATTTTCACGATTCCGCCGCGCGAGATTTTGGCGACGCGCGTGGAGTACACGATGGTCGGCGGAGAAATCGTTTATGCCGC
>JBBIJS010000407.1:0-2020 GCA_037445855.1 Chloroflexota bacterium
GACGGGCGCGGGCAGGGCTGGCTCACCGCCGAGTACGCGATGCTGCCGCGCGCGACCAACACGCGCACGCCGCGCGAGACCACGCCGAGCGCGCGCTCGCAGGAGATCAAGCGGCTGATCGGGCGCTCGCTGCGCGCGGTGGTCGACTTGCGCTTGATCGGCGAGAACACGATCACGATTGACTGCGATGTGCTGCAAGCCGACGGCGGCACGCGCACCGCGTCGATCACCGGCGCGTACGTCGCGCTCGTCATTGCCGTGCGAAAAATGATTGCTGCGAAAACCGCGTCGCCGCGCGCGCTCAAGAGCGCGGTCGCGGCGGTCAGCGCGGGCATCGTGGGCGGCGAAGAGCTGCTAGATTTGTGCTACGCCGAGGACGCGCGCGCCGAAGTTGATTTCAACGTCGTGATGACTGCCGAGGGCAAGTTCATCGAGTTGCAAGCCACCGCGGAGGGCGAGCCGTTCGCGCGCGACGCGATGGATCGGTTAGTGAATCTCGCGCGCGGCGGGATTACGGAACTGTTCAAAATCCAATCATTGGTTCTATGAAACGACTCGCTCCCGGGTTGTTACTGGGCGTCGCCTGTGCGCTCGTCTTGTTCCGCTCAGGATTCTTCTTCGTCACCGCGCGGCAAAACCAGGTCGAACGCGCAGACAGCGCGCCGGTGATCGTCGTACCGACGCCAACGAAACTGGCGGGGAGCACCCCGCCTCAGATTCTACCGGCGGCGAATCAACCCACCGCCGCGCGCGCGCCTGCCCACGACGCGACCATCGACCTCAACCAGACCGCGCCAGCATCAACCCCGAATCCGCAAGGCGTTCCGATTTACTCCGCGTTTGATTTCTTGAGCGACTATCTCACCAATCGCACCTATCCTAACATTGTCGACGGAACACCTTGGACGAACAACTCGGTCAACGTCCAGCAGTACGCGCAAAACCTCGGCGGCGTCACGTACTGGGATTTTTGGAGCGAGCACGAGAACTGGGATTCGCCCTTCTATATGTATCAGGACGATAATGGCAACTGGCATCCCTATCAAACGGTGACTGTGCAAGATACTGCCGGGCAAAATGTCAGCGCGTATCTTCTGGTGGATCGAAAAGGTCCGGGCGTGATGGACAAGATTTGGTTCACCGAGGACGCGGTCTGGATGCTGGAGACCGCGCAATCGCAAAAAGACGTCGGACCGATTGCGGACAGGCAAGATTTTATCGAATGGGGTAATCTCGAAGCGTTGGGGAATCTCCGCATCGAAGTGGATGACCGCGTCGCGTACGATGGTCCGATCAAAGATTGGTTTTCGGGCAACGCGCTGGGACTCACTCCGGCGCTGACGCAAATTCTCACGTGGCGTCATCGCCAGTACGGCTCGAATGGAAGCATCGTTCCGATTCCGTTCCAAAAGCATCTGCGCGTTTTGCTCTACGGCGGAACGAAAAAGCCGAAATGGTTCATGGCGACCGGCGTGCGCTTTGCGGATGCGGTGAAGGTCAAGCCGTTTGCCGCGTCCGATCTACCGCTGACGCAGATGACGCGGCTGGCGCAAAATGTCTTGCAGCCGGAAACGTACATCGATTCGCTCGACGGCGCGCGCGCGTTCACGCTCCAAGCCGACGCGCAGAACCCGGCGGCGATTCGCTTCACCGGCGCGGGTACCGTGAGCGCGCTGCAAATCCAGATTTCCAAGAACGACGACCCCAAACAACTGTGGCTGCGCGTGACGTACGGCAGCGAACTCGGCATCGATCTGCCGCTCGTCGCGTTCTTCGGCGATCACACGCACCTGGTCTTGCATCGCTCGACGCCGCTCGGCATCGTCGAGTCGCCGGATAGTTTCATCTTCTACTCGAACCTGCCGCTGCCATTTCAAAACGGGATGACGATCACGCTGGAAGATCGCGGCGCGCGCCCGATCGACGTGACCGTCCGCGTCGCGGCGTCGCGCGACACAGCCAGCACGCAACTGCGCGTGTTGTATCGACCGGCAGAAAAACTGGCGGTTTACGGACCGGA